>JBNKUQ010000004.1:0-62076 GCA_050298695.1 Cellvibrionaceae bacterium | reverse complement strand
TTTAATTCCAGAACGTATTCTGTGGATTCACCCGTACCTGCCGGGCCGGTGTTATGGAGGTGGGTAATGTAGCTGTTGTAGTATGTGGGTAAACCCGCTTCATCGATAATACAGAGGGTGGCCGGTGTCCCTATCAGCTCCTTGGGGGTAATTTCGTGGTGGGTATCGGAATAGACCTGTAGGGTGAAATGCCCTAACTCAGACATGCCGAGTTTAGCATTTACGTGCTCAACAAATAAGGCGTTTTCACCAAGTATGGTGTTAATGCGAATAAGATTTTGATTTTGATTGCGGGTTCCAAATGACATAACGTCTCCTTTTCCTTTTCCTTGTATATACTGGCCCTAGCTGGCGTGAAGCTCGTATTCCCTCAAAGGTGTTGAATGGAGAATAAGGCTTATATTTAGATTTATGGACTTAGTATTCGATATTTTGGACGGGATGAGAATATTTCCCTGAAAATTAACGAGATTAAATGTCAAATTTGTGACCTGTCTCACTGATTTTTCCGATAATGTTGAATTAGGCGACAGGCCTGTAGTCGATGTGTGGGGCTTAATTAGAATGATTAAAACTGCTGTCATATACTTGTCATAAAAGGATTATTTAATGGCTATAGTGGATGATGACTGGAATTGCTATGAACCGTGATAAAACTATACTGATTGTCGATGACGAAGCCCCCATTCGCGATATGCTGCGTATTGCGCTAGAAATGGCTGATTACCATTGCCTGGAAGCTGAGGATGCCCAACAAGCCCACGCCATTATTGTTGATGAAAAACCCCATTTGATTTTATTGGATTGGATGTTACCGGGCACCAGCGGCATAGAATTGGCGAGAAGGCTCAAAAAAGATGAGCTTACAAGCAGCATACCCATCATCATGCTGACGGCTAAGGGCGAGGAGGATAATAAAATCCAGGGCCTAGAGGTGGGTGCCGACGACTATATCACTAAGCCCTTTTCTCCGCGTGAGCTGGTTGCTCGTCTTAAAGCCGTATTAAGACGCTCAGAAGATGCCGCGCCACTCTCTCCCTTGTGTGCCGAAGGTTTGTGTCTCGACCCCGTGAGCCACGTAGCAACCATTAATGAGCACCCTCTACAAATGGGCCCTACGGAATATCGCTTGCTGGAGTTTTTCCTCACGCACCAAGACCGCGTATACACCCGCAGCCAACTATTGGACCATGTTTGGGGCGGAAATGTGTATGTTGAGGAGCGTACCGTAGACGTGCATATTCGACGCTTACGAAAGGTTTTGAATATTGATAAACACGACCGTTTAATCCAAACCGTTCGTGGTGCAGGATATCGCTTCTCGACGAAACTGGCTTTAAAAGCATAGAATAAGCCCCTTTATTTTTTGTTAGGATAAGCTCTTGCCCTACACTGGCATTTCATCGGAAATTCGGCGTTTAGCAGGTTTCGCTATTGTTGCGCTCATTATTGGCTTGATGCTTGGGTACGTGATGCCCACGCTTGTTGTCGGCATGCTCCTCTATGTTGGCTTTCATCTCCACAATTTACGCCTACTTCTTAAATGTCTGCAACGTCGTAAACTCTCCTATATTCCTGATGCTGGAGGTTTGTGGGGCCAAGTGTTCGATCATCTTAGTCGTCTAAAACGCCGAGAGATTCGGGAGAAAAATAAGCTCAAATCCATTATTGCCCGCGTTGACGCAACAACCGCTGCGCTCAATGATGCGGTTATTCTCTTGGATAAAGACGATAATTTAAAGTGGTGGAACCAGGCCACGGAACACCTTCTCGACTTGAAAAAAGGCGATACTGGCCACTCCATTATCAACTTTATGCGCAACCCAACGTTTGTTTCCTACCTCGAAAAGGGCGATTACCATATACCTCTCAGTTTGCCCTCGCCTCGTCATGCTGAAGTCCAGCTCGAGTTTCAGGTGACTCGTTTTGGCGAAGGTGAAGCGCTACTCATTGTGCGCGATGTGACGCGAATTTATAGATTGGAGCAAATGCGCAAAGACTTTGTGGCCAATGTGAGCCACGAGTTGCGAACACCCTTAACCGTGATACGAGGCTATCTGGAAACACTTGAGGACAGTCAAATGGTATCCGAGCAAGTTAGCCCTCACTGGCAAAAAGCCATGCAACAAATGCTGCAACAAACAACACGCATGACGACATTGATTAATGACTTAACCATGCTGTCAAAATTGGAAACTGATCGCAGCAGCAAGGAGCAAGAATCGACGGTTACGCTGAAACCACTACTGGATATGATTTGCAGCGAAGGGCGGGCGGTAAGTGGTGAGAAAAAGCAAACTATTCATTTGCAGTGTGACGATGCTATCGCCTTGATGGGTAATGATCGTGAATTGCACAGTGCCTTTTCTAACCTCATTACCAATGCAGTTAAGTATTCTCCATCAGGAAAAAATATTTATGTTTCTGCATCCATTAATTTGGCCGGAAACCTGGTTGTTTCCGTAAAAGATGAGGGCATTGGTATCGAGCCAGAACACATTAGCCGTTTAACTGAACGTTTTTATCGCGTTGATCCCAGTCGATCGATTCAAACGGGGGGTACAGGCCTAGGGCTGGCTATTGTTAAACATATTCTATTGCGGCATGATGCTCGTTTACAAATTGACAGTATTTATAACCGCGGCAGCACCTTTTCTTGCATCTTTCCCAGCAGCCGTTTAGTACGTTTGTAAGTTGTATTGACATAACTATATAAAAAACTTTTTCCAGAGGACATATCCTATGTTGAAACGTTTATCTTTAGTACTATCTTTCGCTCTACTCAGTACACACTATGCATCCGCCGATAATAGCAAAGCGCAAGAGGCTGCTATCGATTATCGCCAATCCACGTTTAAAATGGTGAAATGGCATATTGGCCCAATGGCTGGAATGGTAAAAGGTAAAATAGATTACGACGCCTCTGCCTTTTCAGAACATGCAGAGGCAATATTTGATTTAAGCAAACTCGCCAGCAATGGCTTTTTAGTAGAGAGCGTTGCTGAAAATTCTCGCGCCAAAGCCGCTATCTGGAAAGACAAAGCGGAGTTCGACAAAAAATTGGAAAGCTTTACTGATGCCGCTGAAAAACTGTTGGCTGCCGCAAAATCTAACGATATGAGCACGATAAAGCCTGCTTTCGGCGCACTAGGTCAATCCTGTAAGGGTTGCCACAACGATTACCGTTCTGAATAATATATTTTTTCCTTTCCACTGAGCACTTTCATCGCGAAGTGCTCTTTTCCAGCTAAATACTTTTTATGTATTTAAAAAATATCATCGTCATTCCCGCGAAGGCGGGAATCCAGACACAAAAGTGGCTTCGATCACCCTGGATACCCGCCTCCGCGGGTATGACGGCAGCAAATAATTTATTTAAGTTTGATGCGCGCTCAATTTATTGATTCCATCCACGAGATTTCTGCTAAGGATTGGAATGCCCTTTGCGGGATTGACTACCCTTTTTTACGCCATGAATTTTTCGCTGCCTTAGAAGAAAGCGGTAGCATATCTCAATCCACGGGTTGGCAATCACACCACTTAATTGTTAGTGATCGAGATAATACGCTTTTGGTAATGCCTCTTTTTTTAAAATTTCATTCCTATGGCGAGTATGTGTTCGATTGGGCTTGGGCAGATGCCTACCATCGATATGGAAAAGAGTATTACCCCAAACTGCTCAATGCGATTCCCTTTACACCGGCAAGCGGCCCTCGCTGGGGGATCGCAAACCACTGTGATCAAAAACATATTGTAGACTTTGCATTGACGGCAATTGAAAATGAAGCGGAGAAAAATAATTATTCGTCTTGTCACTGGCTTTTCCCTAATGCAGAGCAACAAGAAACGCTAATTTCACGACGCTATAATCAACGTTTTGGCTGTCAATATCACTGGTTTAATCATAACTACCAAAGCTTTGATGAGTTTTTAGCAAGTTTTAATTCTCGAAAACGTAAGAACTTGAAAAAAGAACGCCGTCGGGTTGTTGAACAGAACATCAGTCTTTGTGTTAAAGAGGCCGATGATATTAGTCAGGAAGACTGGCAACTCTTTTACTTGTTTTATCATTTGACTTATTTTAAACGCAGTGGCCAGCAAGGTTATTTAAGTGAAACTTTTTTTCCCTTGGTGGCAAAGTATTTAAGTACACATCTCGTTATGGTTCAGGCGATAGAAAAGGGAGAAGTTATTGCCGCTGCGCTTTATTTTAAAGATAGTCAAACTTTATACGGTCGTTATTGGGGGGCCAAAGAGGAATACGATCAATTGCATTTTGAAGCCTGCTACTATCAAGGCATCGAATACGCGATTAAACACAAACTTAAACGCTTTGACCCCGGTGCGCAGGGAGAACATAAAATACAGCGAGGCTTTAAACCAACTCCAACGACTTCTTTTCACTGGTTAGTGGATCCTCAATTTGATACGGCTGTTCGTCGCTTTGTTAAAGCAGAGGCGAGAGAAATCGATCACTATATCAAAGCTGCTGGCGAGCGTTTACCGTTTAGAGCGCCAGACTAATAGGCGATTATTAGCGGGCATCGCATTATCTTCCTCAAAGCTCAGTCCATTGCTCTGGGCTAAACGATTCACTCGTTCAAAATCGCGAATACCACGATCTGGATCAATGGCTTTTAACCACTGTTCAAAACGCATATTGCTTTCACTGGTAAATCGACCTTGGTAATTAAAGGGGCCATAGACAAGCAACAGGCCATTTGGATTGAGCATTTTTTTTAACTGGGTAAACCCGTATTGCACCTGCTCCCAGTGAATAATATGTAAAGTATTTGACATAAATACAGCGTCGTAGCGTTGATCGTCTTCGTACGGCTCTGACAAGTCTAGATCCATTGGGGGAGAAACATTGTGCAAGCCTGCATCATCCAGCCATAAACAAATACCTTCGTGATTATCGATCAGGTCGCTTGGCTGCCACTGTAAATGGGGTAAGGCTTTAGCAAAACATATGGCATGCTGGCCCGTGCCGCTACCAATTTCTAGCACGGTTTCAGCATCAGCCAATAAGCGTGTTAAATGATTTAAAATCGGAATGGCATTATTTTCACAGGCTTGAGAAAAGGGCTTGATCATTAGCTTAGTCTGCTTTGTTTTTATTATCTTAGAAACCGGTTTCTACGATTATCGCAGGCTACTCTATCACGTGACCACGTGAATTAGCACTCATCCAACACAAAAAAGCCCGACAATGCCGGGCTTAATCTATGAGACAATCTGTAATAGTTAACTGTAGTAACTTAACTGCTGTAAATACGAGAGTAACTAAAAATCCATTTTAGAAGTCAGATAATTCCAACGTCTTTAGTGATTTAGCATTGCTAGCAAATTTAGTACGCAGTTCATCAGATAGTGGAATCATTCCACGCTCAGCTAGGTAGCCTTCTGGTCCCCAAGCTGATTCTTTGGTGAACTCCGCAATATATTCTTCGATACCAGGAACAACACCTACGTGGTTCTTCTTAACATAGAAGTAGAGTGGACGAGATATGCTGTAGCTCTTGTCAGCAATGGTTTCAAAGTTTGGTTCAACACCTTCAACTTTTGACGCTTGTACTTTTGATGCATTCTCTTCCAAGAAACTGAAACCAAAGATACCTAACGCATTAGAATTCTTTTGAAGTTTTTGAACGATCAAATTATCGTTTTCGCCTGATTCGATGTACGCACCGTCTTCACGGATAGTATGACAAGCTGCTTTGTATGCGCTTTTGTCAGTTTTCTTCATGGCTTTGATCCACTCAAACTTCTTACAACCACCTTCCATTGCTAATTCAGCAAATGCGTCACGAGTACCTGAAGTAGGAGGAGGCCCTAATACTTCGATCGCTACGTTAGGTAATGCAGGGTTAACATCCTTCCAGGTTTTGTAAGGGTTGGGTACAAGCTTTTGTTCACCTTTAGGGTCTGGAACGTTTTTGGCCAAAGCAAGGAACAGGTCTTTACGAGTTAATTCATATTGAGTCGCTTTTTTCGAGTTGGCGATTGCAATACCGTCAAAACCAATTAGCACTTCCGTTACTTTAACGCCGTTAGCGGTACACTTTTCAAACTCTGACTTTTTCATGCGACGTGAAGCATTAGTGATATCGGGATGGTCTACACCCACACCCGCACAAAATAGCTTAGCACCACCGCCTGAGCCAGTAGACTCAATTGTTGGCGTTTTGAAAGTGGTGGTTTTACCAAACTTTTCAGCAACAGTCGTTGCAAAAGGATAAACCGTTGATGAACCAACGATACTGATGCTATCGCGAGCAGATGCAGTAAAACTGATAGTAAGTGCAGCAGCAGTTGCTACGGCGACAGTCGTTAATTTATTCACTGAAAGCCTCCAGGGTATTCACGTTTTAAGATTTTGGGGGCCTATTTATGGTCAAGGCGCCTCATTGATTGGAGGCATTACCTGGCCCCCCGCAGACATTAGTGATCATAGGGATGAAATATGACAAGAATATGACAGGCAAGTAATCGCTTGTTTAGGCATTTTCACCCCGTGGCTTTACAGGGGCTAACGAGAGGATTACTATCACTGCCTGCCTTTACTTGAATAACAGCTATACGTTTTATGCGACCTTTGCTAACCACAATTTGCTTGTTTTTTGTACTTTCTGGATGTTCTGCAACAAAAGAGACGTTTTTGTATATAGATCCTGTGACTCAGAGCAATACAGAAAAAGAATCTAATACAGCGGAAGAAGATACGGCTGCTCCCAAAAAACCAAGAAAAGCCGTAAAAGTCGACCGCTCTCAGCCTGCAACATTTGATGAGTACCGCCAGTGGCGGGAGCAAAATGACCCTAGCGGCCAAACTTATGCAGAGTATAAAGCCTGGGAAGCTGCCTATAAGCAATGGATTGAAAACCAAGCAAAAGCGATACAGTGAGGTTTAACTTACGGTTCTTCTCGGGTAAAAACCCATTCATCACCTTTACTTAACTCCTTATTGTAAGCATAACCTTCCCCATTAAAACGCTTCAGTTTAGTGACGTCATTGATACCCTTTTTGATCGCGTAGGCACTCATCAAGCCTCGGGCTTTTTTGGCATAAAAGCTAATAATTTTGTACTGCCCTTTCTTTTTATCTTTAAAGATTGGGGTAATGACTGTTGCATTTAGCTTATCTGTATTGATCGCTTTAAAGTATTCATTGGATGCCAAGTTAACCAATACATCACTCTTGAGACTTTTCAGTTGCTTATTAAGTAATTGAGTGATTTTGTCGCCCCAAAAATGGTAAAGATCTTTACCTCGGGCATTATTAAATTTAGTGCCCATCTCTAATCGGTAAGCCTGCATTAAATCCAAAGGCCTTAACACACCGTAAAGACCTGACAGGATGCGTAAATGCTGTTGAGCATAGGCCAACTCGTCATCATTAAAGGATTCCGCCTCAAGGCCCGTATAAACGTCGCCTTTAAATGCCAATACCGCTTGCTTGGCATTGGTTTTGGTAAAAGGTCGTTGCCACTCTTGGTAGCGATTGTAATTAAGAGTGCCCAATTTATCGCTAATTCCCATTAATGCCGAAATATCCTGGGGAGCTAGTTGTGTTAGCTCATCTATCAGTGCTTGCGATTCATCGAGCAATACGGGTTGGCTTGACTTCTTTGTGGTGGCTGGTGTCTCATAGTCAAGCGTTTTGGCAGGTGAAATGACAATTAGCACGTGATAGAACCTCTTTTATAATTTGCTCATTTTTACGATTTAATTCCCTTTTAACCGTTAATAAAGTTTATTAACAGAAAACATCAGCCCACATTATACGTAAACAGGTAATACTTCATGCATAAAATTATTATCGCTTTTGCTCTAACTATTCTCATCAGTGCTTGTGGTACAAACCCCGTTACAGGAAAAAGCCAGTTAACATTGATGAGCCAAGAGCAGGAAATTGCTCTTGGTGAACAACAATATCCACCCAGCCAGCAGGCTCAAGGCGGCACCTATTTAATCGACCCTAAGGTGACTCAATATATCAATAAAATAGGGCAAAAATTGGCAAGCAAAAGTGCTCAGCCTTCATTGCCTTATGAGTTTGTCGTATTGAATAATAGCGTCCCCAATGCATGGGCCTTGCCTGGAGGTAAAATCGCCATCAATAGTGGTCTTTTAGTTCTATTGGAGGACGAAGCTCAACTTGCCGCTGTACTAGGCCATGAAATTGTCCATGCCGCTGCACGCCATGGTGCCGAACATCAGGCAACCGGTAGTCTATTACAGGGAACGGCGCTATTGGCCACCGCCTTTTCGGATAACCAACTCTACAAACAAGCCGCTGGCGCCCTAGCCATGGGGGCATACGCGCGCTATGGCCGCGACAACGAACTCGAAGCCGATAAATACGGCATGGAAATTATGGCTGCTGCCGGCTACGATGTAAAAGGCGCGGTTGAATTGCAGCAAACCTTTGTTAAATTATCTAAACAAAGTGGGCAGCAAAGTAATTTCTTTAGTAATTTTTTTGCTAGTCATCCACCCTCAGAGGAACGTGTAGAGAAAAATCAAAATCGTGTTAAACGTTACCCTAAAGGCGTTCGTAATACAAAGGCTTATCTAAACGCCACTCGGCAATTACGCAAAGATCAACCTGCCTATGAACGCCATCAAGAAGCCATTGTGGCAGCTAATAAAAAAGAGTGGAATAAAGCTTTAGACCTGACTAATAAGGCGATTGCCTTGCAATCTCGCGAAGCACGTTTTTATATCACGAAAGGACGATTGTTAGATCAGCTCAAGCAAGATAAATCTGCATCCCCTGTTCTATCCGCGTTCACAACGGCAATTCAGCTTGAACCCAGCTTTTTTGCTGGTTATTTTTACCGGGGCTTATTACAAAATAAACTCAATAATTATGCAAAAGCTGAAGCTGATTTACTGGCAAGTTATGAACGCTTACAAACCCAACCTGGGGCTTTTTATCTGGGTGAAATTGCCCAGCGTAATAATCAAAGAGATAAAGCCATTCGCTACTATCAAGCAGCAGCGCAGGGAGGTGGAGACATAGGGAAAGAAGCCCAGGGGCGTTTGCAACAATTGGGGATAAAATAAAATTACAAGCTATGGAGACACTTAAATCTTTAAATGTCATCACCATAATATAAAAAATGAGCCGTCATTCCCGCGATCAGCAACCGCTCCTGCGTTACTTGAAGTACCCTACAGGACGTAGGGTACTTTGAGTTATGGCGTCGAAGCCAATAAACACTCTATTCTACCTCGTTGTTCTCTCAAAACGGCTTGTTAGTATTTTGTAAAATACTTTTTTGTAGCTTGTAACTAGCAGCTTGCCGCTATTAATCTTGCTTCACTTTTTCTTGCATTTCTGACACGCTTTTGTGACGCACATCTAAACCTTTTACAAGATAAATAATATGCTCAGCAATATTTGCCGAGTGATCACCAATCCGCTCTAAAGCACGTAAGGCCCAAGTAATATTCATTGAACGAGAAATATTGCGTGGATCTTCCATCATGTAAGTGATTAATTCACGCATAGCGGTATCATATTCTTGATCTATCGCTCGGTCTTCATGAGCAACTTGCAATGCTGTATTAACATCATAGCGGGCAAAGGCTGTTAGCGTATCACTAACAACTTGCTGAACTCGGCGACCCAAGTTACGCAACTCACCAAAGCCGTGAGGAATCTCACCTTCATCCGAAATGGCGATGGCCATCTTCGCAATTTTTTTAGCTTCATCCCCCATGCGCTCCAAATCGCGAGTCGCTTTTGATATCGACATCACAAGTCGCAAATCAGATGCGGTAGGTTGACGTCTTGCAATAATTTGTACACATAGGTCATCCAACGCCATTTCACGACCATCGACTTCTTTCTCAACAAGCAATACTTTTTCTGCAAGTTCAATATCTAATTTTGTGATCGCCTGTACGGCATCAGCAATTTGCTGCTCAACAACACCACCCATTTCGAGAAATTCTGTTTTGAGATCATCAAGTACAGCATTGTATTGCTGAGAAATATGTTGATCGAGATGTAATTTATCCACAATAATCTCCGGTGAGATGATTTTTAATAAAAGCCAATAAATTATTAACCCGACAACATTATTCATGTCGAGTCAGTAGTAGTGCAAGGATGCACCACCGCTGGTCGATAGACCAGCGCGAACCTCTTAAAAATGCAGAATTTCACACAATTCCGTATTTTTAAGGGGTGACAATTAAATCGGTCAGGATGACCTATTTAATTGCTAGGTTAATAGTCTAGCAGAGTTTACCCAAAACGCCCTGTAATATAGGCCTCTGTTAATTCGTGGTCGGGGTTGGTAAATACCTTTTCAGTTTCGTTCACTTCGACTAACTTGCCCAAATGAAAATAAGCCGTTCGGTTAGAAACGCGCGCTGCTTGTTGCATGGAGTGTGTCACGATAGCAATGGTGAAGTTTTCACTTAATTCGTCGATTAATTCTTCAATTTTTGCCGTCGCAATAGGATCTAACGCTGAGCAAGGCTCATCCATTAAAATAACTTCTGGGCTTACCGCAATTGTTCTCGCAATACACAGACGTTGTTGTTGTCCACCTGACAAACCTGTACCCGGCTGATGTAAACGGTCTTTTACTTCGTCCCATAAGCTAGCTTTACGTAAACTGGTTTCGACGATTTCGTCTAAATCTGATCGCCTCTCAGCAAGCCCATGAATACGTGGTCCATAGGCAACATTATCATAAATAGATTTTGGAAATGGATTAGGTTTTTGAAAGACCATGCCGACGCGTGCACGCAATGGCACGACATCCAGTTTGGGGTCGTAGATATCTTGCCCTTCAAGTTTTAATTGTCCCGTTACGTTACAAATATCAATCGTATCATTCATACGATTTAGACATCGCAAAAATGTTGATTTACCACAACCTGATGGGCCAATCATAGCGATAACTTCATTGACACCAATATCTAAACCCACATTAAATATGGCTTGCTTATCGCCATAAAACACATCGACATTACGCATCGACATTTTTGAATTATCACAAAAAGGCTCACCAACGGTTTCACCTATTTCGCTGATATTACTAACACCCTTTTTTTTAGCCACCACTATTCGCTCTTGTTGTGATTCAATCGAATTTATTTCATTTAATTCTACTTCTAGGACTTCACTCATCATAATAGCATCTCTCTATACATACGTATTGCTACAGTCAAGGCCTATTACCAACGACGCTCTAATCGTCGCCGCGCCCATACGGCCAATGCATTCATAAAAATCAAAAAGATAATCAACACGAGAATCGCCGCAGATGCTTTTTCGCTAAAGCCTGCATCCGCGTTTCGAAACCATTGAAAAATTTGCATGGGTAAAACGGTTGCTTGATCCGCTATCCCTCCAGGCACATCGGGGATAAATGCTGCCATTCCTATCATCAATAAAGGCGCACTTTCACCCAGCGCCTGAGCCAGGCCAATAATGGTTCCGGTAAGCATACCGGGCATCGCTAATGGTAGAACATGATTGGTGGTCACCTGCATCTTGGAAGCGCCAATACCATAAGCGGCCTCGCGGATAGAAGGCGGGACTGCTTTAATGGCTGCGCGGCTAGAAATAATAATCGTTGGCAAAGTCATGAGCGTTAAAACTAAGCCGCCCACCAAAGGAGTCGATCGAGGCAAACCAAAAAAACCCAGAAAAACAGCCAAACCTAACAGACCAAAAATAATCGATGGTACCGCGGCTAAATTATTAATATTTATTTCAATTAAATCTGTCCATTTATTTTTTGGGGCATATTCTTCTAGATAAATCGCAGCAGCGATACCAATAGGAAACGATAGACATAAAGTGACTAGTAATAGATAAAAGGAACCCATTACTGCACTCAATATACCGGCCTCCTCTGATTGTGCTGAATCACCTGAGGTTAAGAAACTAATATTAAAGCGCTTTTCTATTTTTTCTTGCTGGTATAAATTATCAATCCATTGTAGTTGTTGTTCATTAAAAAACTCTTTTCCTGGCTCACCCGCTTCACCAAGACGCTTCAAATAAAAGTCGACCTTATCATCCACCAATGCATCAATGGTTATACGGGTATCAATTAATCTATCAGCATCTGTTTTGAAACGATCTTGTATTTTATAACCGCTTGCATCAATCGCAATTAAATCTCTCGCTAAGCGCTTTTCTTTTCGAGAGTTAACTTGAAATAAATCATAGACTGCTTGTTTAACAACACCAGAATAATTAGCCGCTAGAATTTGATCGATATCATTGGTATCAGTAATACCTAATTTTTCTGCACTAAGATCAACTTCAATCGGGAGATAGTGGTACTGAAAACCACTAAGGCCCTTACCTACAATGTTATAAAATAGAAAGGCCAAGCAAAGTAAACCAAAGCAGATGGCAATAACACCATAAGCGCGAAAACGCTTTTCAGCACGGTAGCGTTTTCCCAAATTTTTATTGACTAAATCAATGGTTTTGGGTCTAACAGAAGTGCTCTCATTAGAGGCTGAAGAATCAGTCATATTGTTCACGATATTTTTTCACTATACGTAAGGCATAAAAATTAAGGCCCAGTGTAATAATAAACAAGACCAAACCTAGAGCAAAAGCTGCCAGTGTTTTCGCACTATCAAACTCATGATCACCAATCAACAAGGTTGTCATTTGCACCGTAACCGTCGTTACTGACTCGAAAGGATTGAGCGTCAATTTAGCCGCTGTTCCAACTGCCATCACAACGATCATTGTCTCACCAATCGCCCGAGATACTGCTAACAAAATCGCGCCCACAATCCCTGGTAACGCCGCAGGAAGAATAACCTTCTTTACTGTTTCTGATTGTGTGGAACCTAAACCATAAGAACCATCTCGCAAAGATTGAGGAACCGCATTAATAACGTCATCTGACAATGAAGAGACAAAAGGAATAATCATCACCCCCATCACCAAACCAGCAGCGAGCGCACTTTCCCCGGATACCTCTAAAGGCCCTATCGAAAAAGCCAGCAAAGGTATCTCCAGACCATTGAAGGCATTTTTAATCATGGGAGCTACCGTCAACGCCGCAAAAAAGCCATAAACCACGGTGGGAATACCCGCCAAAATTTCCAATAAGGGTTTAACTATGGCGCGTACTTTTTTACCCGCATATTCAGATAGATAGATTGCTGTCATTAAACCCGTGGGGACCGCCACTATCATCGCAATGGCAGAAATTAAGAGGGTTCCTGTAAATAAAGGGACGGCACCGAATGCACCCGAACTACCCACTTGGTCCGCTCGAATGGCCATTTGCGGACTCCAGTGGATCCCGAACAAGAACTCTACTATCGAAATTTGCTTGAAGAATAGTATCGATTCAAATAAAACCGAAAAAACAATGCCTACGGTTGTAAAAATGGCTAGGGTTGAGCACGATAATAAGAAAACAGTAAAAGTTAACTCAACACTATTTCTCGCGCGAAATTCAGGCTTCACCTTTGTCCATGCCCAGGCTCCTAAGACCATCAACATGCATAATACGACCACCGTTAGCAACATCTGGCTGACGGATCGCAAACTCGCTACCCTTTCCGCAACACCCATGACTTCTGGACCAGCATCCAGTGAGCTGACGCCACTGGCAATACTTTCGACGGTATTTAGTAGTAAAGAAAGCTCTTGTGCGGGGAGATTGCGCTGCTCGTCTGATAAGCCCTGAATAACCACCTGACGAATAATGGCATCATCAAATGCCATCCAAAGAGAAAGTAAGATAATACAGGGGATTGCACACCACAATGCTGCCTGCATGCCATAGTAGAACGGGAGTGAATGCAAATGCCGTATTCCACCCATCCCTCGAGCCATTGACAGTGAGCGACTACGCCCAAAGGTATAAGCAATGCCCATCCCAATAAGGATTAGCACTAGCAAAGAAGAGAGACTCATAGATATAACCTAAAAAATCATTGCCCTAAACCTACACAAGATTGGGCTGCTATCGCGTTACTGATGCAAAAAGCCACTAAGCAATTAATATCAGTAAACCATTTGATGTGCGCATTATATAGAATGGGCAAATGATAGCCAGACAAGATGACATTTTTGTTACAAAATAGATAAGACGTATCGATAGAGGAAACCTGTATTGGCTTCCTGAGATTTAAAAATTATGGCTGAGGGGTTTTCTCTTGCTGTGTCTTGTAACGTAAATATTGCTGATACGCTCGCCAATCTTGGTATTCTTGGTAATTTTCTGACCCTGGCTCCTGAGCACGGCGCCAAGCCTTAAACTCTTCAAATTCTACAAAACTGGTTTCGTCTATTGCGGGCATATTGATGTCGGAACTATCAGAATATTGTGCAGCTCGTTTAGCCTTGGCTTCTTCTGAAAAAAAGTCAGTCAAAGATGTTTCACCCCTTTCCCCAGAAAAAAAGCCAGCTCCTTCAGGTACTTGTGGATCATTTGGGTCTTCAACTTGACCAACAGCACAGGCGGATATGAGGAGGGTTAAAATAACAATCGAACATATTTTTTTGGATCTAGGCATTATCAACAATTCAGCGTATGTAAGAAAAAATAAAAGAAACGGTGTTTCATCGTAAAATGAGCCGCAGTTAGAGCCTGCATTTTATGCAGGCTAAAAAAAAGCGCAATACCGAAGGCGTTGCGCTTTTTAATGCCAAACTGAGTTATTGAAACTTAGAACTTAACACGACCACCAGCTAGGAAAGCATCACCGTCATCTTCACCATTAAATTCAGCAGCATCACTTTCAGCGCTGCGTAGACCAGCGTAAAGCTCTACACCTTTGGTTGGACGATAAACAAAAGTTACACCCAGTGTTTCACGCTCAAGACCTGAGTTAGACTCATCTGTTGCAAAGTCTACTGCAACTGAGATAGGACCACCGTTGTATCCAACAATAGTTTTCGTGAAGTCATGTCCATCATCAGCACCATCGGCTGTATCGTCTAAAGTACCGCCTTGCAGGGCAATAGTAAAACCGCCAAATTTAAATGCAAGAGAACCACCAACTTCATCAGAATCATCATCATCTCTTGATTCAAAGTAAACACCTGCTTTCCAGAAAGCACCACCTGCACCCGCTGCAACAGAAAAGTCTTGGACGCTATCGTAATCAGCAGAAATAGTAACAGGGCCTAGTTTTGGAGAATCGTAACGGATACGCTCATCACGACCACCATCAACTTGACGAAGTTGTGAATTGATATTCCAAGAATTGTATGCAGCACCATTACCTACATAAGTACCAGAAAAATCACTTTCTGATTTACCATCACCTGCTTCACTACCTTGTCCTAGTGAAATTTTACCAAAAGCACCTTTGACGTAGAATTCATCAACACGACGGTTAACACCACTATCAAGAACACCTTGCTCAATCGTTAGACCATAAGTCGCACCACCAGCCTCTGTAGACGCTTTGAAACGGAAGCGTGACTGAGAAGTAAAAGCATTTTGAGTTTGAACGTCCTCTCCAGCATTGAAGTCTTCACGATCACCGATTATATAGTTAACGTGACCAGAAACAGAAGTGTCTGCATAAGCAGTTGTTGTTGCAGCCGCTAGAGCGATTGCTAATAGAGTTTTCTTCATTTTTTGCCCCCTAAGTATTATTGGTTAAGATATGAAGAGCGCTTTTTATAATGGGCTGAGGAAGAGAAGTCAAATAATTTTTGGGAAATGCAAAATCTGTGTACTATACAAACAAATATAGTTTGTTTTTTGATCAATCAGGTTGATTTTTAGGCTTTCTTTTGTCGGCGAAATTGGTTAAAAAATAAACCCCGGACGAGTCCGGGGGAGCCTTAGGGGGCGTTAGGGCAAAATAATTTGACTTCTCAAAGAGTCAAATTTTAGGGGCAACACTGGGACTCAGCAAAAAACAGAAAGTTCAAAAAAATTTCAAAAAAAATTAAAAAATTTTATTTGGCTATAATTTGATCAAAAATTATAGCCCTTTTTTCCATTAATGGGCCTCATCCCAATTATCACCAATGCCCACTTGGACGATGAGAGGGACTGATAGTTCTGCAGCAACTGACATTTTTTCACACAATATTTCACAAAAGCGGGAATGAACTGTTTCTACTTGCTCTTCATTCACCTCCAGCACCAATTCATCGTGAACTTGCATAATAATGCTGGCATCAAATTCCTCATTATTTAGCCAATGAGTCACTCCTATCATTGCACGCTTAATAATGTCAGCTGCAGTTCCTTGCATAGGCGCGTTGATAGCGGCTCTTTCTGCAGCCTGTCGGCGCATTCCATTACTAGAGTTGATCTCGGGAAGATAAAGACGACGCCCAAACAGGGTTTCGACATAGCCCTGCTCAGCTGCGACCTGACGAGTACGATCCATGTAATCTTTTACACCGGGGTAGCGCTCAAAATAGAGATCTATGTATTGTTGAGCATCATTTCTTCCTAAACCCAACTGTTTTGCCAAGCCGAAGGCTGACATGCCGTAAATTAAGCCAAAATTAATCGCCTTAGCACTACGACGCTGCTCATCGCTGACCTTTTCCATGGAGACATCAAAGACTTCTGATGCCGTCGCCTTATGGACATCCAAACCTTTGTTAAATGCGTCTAACAGGCCTTTATCGTCAGACAAATGGGCCATTATACGTAATTCGATTTGAGAATAATCCGCAGCGACTATTTTATAACCTTTTGGCGCAATAAAGGCCTGGCGAATACGGCGCCCTTCAGCATTACGAATGGGAATATTCTGTAAATTAGGATCAGACGATGACAAGCGCCCTGTCGCAGTAACAGCTTGGTGATAAGAAGTATGTATACGGCCCGTAAGAGGGTTGACCATCTGGGGCAGCTTGTCAGTATAAGTCGACTTGAGCTTTGATAGGCCTCGGTGTTCAATCAATACTTTAGGTAAAGGATAATCTAAAGCAAGCTCCTGTAGTACTTCTTCGGCGGTTGAAGGCGCTCCTTTGGGAGTTTTTTTGATCACTGGTAGCGATAACTTTTCAAACAAGATGGTGCCAAGTTGTTTAGGAGACCCCAAGTTAAAGGCTTCTCCAGCCAAGTCAAAGGCCTGATCTTCAAGCGCTTGGAGGCGGTCTCCGAGTTCAATGCTATGTTCACCCAATAATTTTGCATCAACCAAAGCACCATGTCGTTCTATATTCGAAAGCACTGGAACTAGAGGCATCTCTATATTCATTAATACCGTATTTAACTTCGTGTCCTGTTGTAGTTGAGGGGCAAGTGTTTGGTGCAATTGTAAGGTGATATCAGCGTCTTCTGCCGCATAAGGGGCCGCTTCTTCCACGGCAATTTGATTGAACGTTAGCTGTTTAGCGCCTTTGCCTGCAATATCTTCAAAGTGAATGGTTTTTTTATTTAAGTAAAAATTGGCGAGACTGTCCATATCGTGTCGCGTTGCTGTTGAATTCAACACGTAAGACTCTAGCATCGTATCAAACGCGATACCTCGCAACTCAACACCATAATTTAATAATACACTTCGATCATATTTTAAGTTCTGTCCTACTTTTTTGTATTTTTCGCTCTCAAGTATGGGACCCAAACTCTCAAGCACATCATCCAAAGAAAGTTGTTTGGGGGCATCGAGATAATCGTGGCAACAGGGCAGGTAAGCGGCTTCTATACACTGTTTGCTATGATTAAAAACCGCAAAAGACACCCCCACCAATTGCGCTTGCATGTAGTCTAAGCTAGTTGTTTCCGTATCAAATGCGAAAAGCTCTGACGATTTCAGCTTATTTATCCAGTCCTCAAATTGTGCTTTTGTCAACAACGTTTCGTAATCTGCAGAGGCTATAGAAGAAGATGATGTAGGGGATATGTGATTGCTGGAGCTGCTATCCAGCTCATCGATCCAGGTTTTGAACTCACAGCGCTCATAAAGCTTTCTGAGAGCATCAGAATCAATGTCTCCTTGCTCTAAGTCGCTCAAGCCTAAATCTAGTGCAACATCAGTTTTAATCGTTGCTAGCAAATAAGATAAACGCGCTTGATCCTCATGCTCTGCCAATTTCTCTGGCATTTTTTTCGCGCCTCTGAAATCGAGAGTCCGAATGGATTCTAATTGGTTGTAGATATCATCAATACCTCCTATTTGCTGCAATAGGGCTAGAGCGGTTTTTTCACCCACGCCAGGAACACCTGGAATATTGTCGACTTTATCACCCAATAGCGCCAAAAGATCAATAATGCGATGGGGTGGGATACCGAATTTTTTTTCAACTCCCTCTATATCTAACACGGTTTCTGTCATGGTATTAACCAGCGTGACATGCTCACTGACTAACTGGGCCATGTCTTTATCACCCGTAGAAACAATAACTTCAATGCCTTGTTCTGTTGCCTCTTTAGCTAAGGTACCGATCACGTCGTCTGCCTCGACGCCTTCAACCATAATCAAGGGTAAGCCCATGGCATGAATAATTTGATGGATGGGCTCAACTTGAACGCGTAAGTCATCCGGCATAGGCGGGCGGTTGGCTTTGTAGTCCGGATAAATTTCATCGCGAAATGTTTTGCCTTTAGCATCAAAAATCACTGCGACGGTGCTGTCAGGGTAGTCTTTTTGGAGGCGGCGCAACATACTTATTACTGTGCGAATAGCGCCCGTTGGTTCGTTTCGAGAGTTTCGTAGGTCCGCTTTAAACATTGCGTGAAACGCACGGTACAGGTAAGAGGATCCATCGACTAAAATCAGCGGCTTAGCAGCAGCATTAGGCATATCATTGTCTCGGCTTTGGGGAAAAAATGGGGCCTAGGATAAAGCAAAGCATGGCTCTAAGCCATGGTAGGGGGGAGGAATGTTAAGAATAAGTGATTTTTTTGAGCTATTTTTGTTGCGGTGCAGCAAAAGCTTTGCTATCCTGTACACAACATATTAGTTCTCTTGCTGATATGTCTTCGTAGCCCGTACTGAATACCTCTCTCCTCCCTTTTATATTCTCAGTACGGGCTTTTTTATGCTTCTCTTTTTTGACCTTCAACACCTATAGAACCTGTATTAACACAAAGATAACCTGAAGAGATATGGCACTCAGTTGACTTGTCGTTTTACAGCGATTACCTTGGAGACTGGCACCCAAGCTATTCCTACTAAAGTTATAGTAGGGCTTTGGGGTTACCCCAAGGTTATGTGTTGGCAGCTTTACTCTGCAAGAACAGTATTACACCCTGTGTAAGACGGTTCGTGCTATTGATGGGTTGGGTGCCTTTTTATTTCTACTTTAAGACTATGTCTAAAAATCAACTTATTTTAAAAACCATTTTCTGCAAAGAGCTTGCATCCTGGCTTCAGCATGAAGAATGGCATTTCACAACTATACTTGCTCGCTGTATTGAAGTGACAAAACCTTTACCAGAAAATATTTCAATTGTTATTAGTGAACTTTTATTACATTACCCAACTAAAACATCAAAACAAAATATCATCAACTATCTAAATCAACGGAGTGAAGTAAATTATTGGTTTCATCATTGTGCAATTGCGCCTAAAGTCGTTCTCTTTAATTTAATTTCAGACGTTACGATAAAAACTAATTCAAACCTGCCTTATTTAGTAAACAATAAAGATATCGCTTCATGGTTAAATGTATCTATATCGCAGCTAGAGTGGCTGTGTGACTTCAAGCGCTATAACCCTCGTTCGCCTAATCATTTACGGCATTATCACTATAGTCTTCAAAAAAAGCGTAATGGTGCCTATCGGTTGATCGAATCTCCTAAAAGCAATTTAAAAAGCATTCAACGAAAAATTACGGATGACATTTTGTCTCATTGTAAAATGAGCAACAGTGCACATGGCTTTATTAAGGGTAGAAATTGTCAAACTCACGCTACTTTACATGTCAATAAACATTATCTTTTTATATTTGATATTGCTAACTGCTTTTTATCCATTCAATGGAAACAAGTCTATGCAGTATTTAGACAATTAGGCTATAACCAGGAAGTCTCTCGATATCTCTGTGCATTATGCACTCATCGGAGCCATTTAAATGAACAACTATCTCAAAGTTTAACGGTTACTGCGAAATTAGCTGTAAACGAAAGACATCTTCCTCAAGGCTCGCCGAGTTCGCCAGCCTTATCTAACGCTGTACTTTTTCACTTGGATAATCGCTTATGTGGTTTGGCCAATCGATTAAATTTATCTTATTCACGTTACGCTGATGATCTGGCCTTTTCTGGAAATCACCATAGAAATTGGCATTTTTTTGAATCTTTAGTCGGATCTATTTGCCTAGAAGAGGGCTTTGATTTGAATTATCGAAAATCAAGATTGTTAAAACCTCATCAAAAACAACAAATAACGGGTATTGTCGTCAACGAAAAAATAAATATAAACCGACGGAAGTATGACCAGATAAAAGCAATTTTAATAAACTGCCAGCGTCATGGACTCCAAAGTCAAAATCATGAAAATCATCCTAACTTTAAGGAGTACTTATTTGGTCATATTCAATATGTGAAAAGTTTAAACAAATCTAAGGGGAAAAAATTGGAAGCTATATATTACGGGATATAAAAATCAGGGCGCAGGATATCCCTTTCCTATATGTATTAGTTTACTTCCTTTAAAGCTCGTTGAGATACGAGCTTACGAATACATAGAGCCCTACAACGTATCACACCATGTGATTCAAACATGAATCAATCCATTGATCCGCATCCATTCTCCCTGTTTAGACCATATAAATGGCAGCGCATTCCTATGCACTAATAACAATATATAACGATTACCGTAAGGTAGTTAATTCATAAAGTTTGATATGGTTGAGCAGGTACTTCTTCTTTCCGTGAAGCAAAAAAATTAATACTGAATGTAACCTGCTAGAGTATGTCACCATGTGGATACATCTCCATTGAGTATTCACTTAAACCAAACCTTTTGGTTTAAAATCCCTTATCCTTGTGATGGCTTTCTTAAAGCCATGACATTATCTCCAATCAATATGCAAACTCAAACTTCAGCTACTCCTTTAGCTTCACATCCTTTTTCCATGTCACAAGCTATAAAACAGCCTGTACTCCAATACATTTAAATAACATTCCTTGCTATTTATCAAGGTAGAATTTATCGCCTTTAAATTCGGTACCTAAACTCTCTCTGTCATCTTCAATCATTAAAATGGAGAAAGTTATTGTAAACTTCAGCTTTTCCATAGCGTCAACTCCTTTTCCCTGTTTAATCACTCCTGTAATTTTGCTTCACCCTCAGCTTGATCAGTAGTATATGCCTTTATACTTTTAAGTAAATTACACTCCATTACAGCACTACCATGTTTGAGAGATCCATTCTCAATATCCTGACTGTGTCCGTACATCCTGGGAAGCAGTATATGGAAATATATTTTTAAGTAAATTACACTCTCTTACATGAGCAGCTATTAGTGATTCATGGCTAATATTCCACCAATCAATACGATAACGTTAAGGAAAGACTATTTTGATTTCACCAAAACCATTATCACCCGCTGATTTATCACTCATGATCCTTTTCCGATCAGGAATACTATAAATGGGAGTGCTTACGTCTCTAGGGGATGCCTCTATTGTTTATTTAAAGCCCGCTCATGTATTCGGTAGGGACCCTAATATTGCGGATTATATCCTTCATAGTGAAACTTGCTCGAGAATGCACTTTGTCATTCGCTGGCAAAATGGCGCTTGGTTTTTATTGGATGAAAGCCGAAACGGTTGTTTTATTAATGGTGTCAAAGTAACTAAGGGACAACCCATTAGATTGAACAAAAAAGATACCGTTTCCGCTATCGGTAAAGATGAGCCTCAATGGCTAGTAACCTGTGATAAAAGGCCAAAGCCGTCTTTGATTACATTAAGCCGGGACGCTTATATAGAATTAGATACGCTCAACTTATTACCAGACAAAAAAAACCCTGAATGCCAAATTATGCAAAAAGGACAGCGTTGGTTTTTTGAAAAAGGCCATGATTTTCACCCCATATCAGAGGGCTCACAAGTGGTTATTAGTGATGAGCGCTGGGCCTTTTATCCCAATAATTTGGTCGAAGAGACGGTTTATCACTCCAATAAAGTAGAAGAAACCGCCACCTTGATATTTAATGTCAATCGTAGCGAAGAGCACATTCAATTGTTTCTTGAAAACGAGCGTTCACATTTTGATCTTGGCATAAAAACACACCACTATTTACTGCTAGAAATGGCTCGACACGCTGTAGATGATCCCACTACAGACCTCAACGAGAAAGGTTGGATGAGTAATGAACTTCTACTAAATAATTTAGGAATCGATATTAATAACCTGAATATCCAAATTTACCGGGCTCGTAAAGCACTCTCTAAGTACTCTTACTACTGGAGCCAAAACTTAATCGAACGCCGTAGAGGGGAAATTAGGCTACATCCTTGTTACATTGAAATTAACAAAGCTGATAGCTAACTTTTAGTGTGATTTCTGGCCTAATTGAACATCATCAGGCCAGGGTATAGGGCCGTTTATCAGTCCTTTTTAACTGAACGGCCACGACCAATGGCATAGTAAGCGATGCCTTTTTCTTCCATTCGCTCCGGACTGTACAAATTTCGGCCATCAAAGATAACCGTATCGGCAATTTCGGCTTTAATGACACTAAAATCAGGAGCCCTGAAACTTTGCCATTCGGTACAGATAACGAGCGCATTCACGCCTTTCAGTGCCGCTTCTTTCGTACCAACCAACAACAAATCATCCCGAGAACCATAGATTCTCTGACACTCTTCCATCGCTTCAGGGTCATAGGCCTTAACCTTTGCACCGGCATCCCAAAGAGCTTCCATCAAATCGCGGCTGGACGCTTCGCGCATATCATCGGTTTTGGGTTTAAACGATAAACCCCAAAGCGCAAAAGTTTTACCACTAATATCGCCATTAAAATGTTTTTGTATGTAACTAAATAGTTTTTGCTTCTGCGCTTTATTGACAGTCTCTACCGCTTTTAGAATATGCGAGTCATAACCGATTTGCTGAGAAGTTTTCACCAGTGCCTGTACATCTTTGGGGAAACAAGAACCTCCATAACCACAACCTGGATAAATAAAATGATACCCAATACGTTCGTCAGAACCGATGCCTTGACGGACCATTTCAATATCTGCTCCCAGGTGTTCCGCCAAATTAGCCATCTCATTCATAAAGCTAATTTTCGTGGCAAGCATGCAATTGGCTGCATATTTAGTGAGCTCTGCACTACGCGTATCCATAAAGATAATGCGGTCATGGTTACGGTTAAAAGGCTCATAAAGCTCACGCATAATACCTTGAACATCATCACTATCAGAACCGATAACAATTCTGTCAGGCCTCATACAATCACTGACCGCAGCACCTTCTTTTAGAAATTCAGGGTTGGAAACAACATGAAACCCTAAGTTTGAATCACGCTCGGTCAAAACTTGTGCTATTTTGGCGCGAACTTTGTCAGCCGTCCCCACGGGAACTGTAGATTTATCAATAACGATGGTTTCTTTCACCATATGCCTTGCGATGGTCTCTGCAACCGCCAATACATATTTAAGATCAGCAGATCCATCTTCATCGGGCGGCGTACCCACTGCAATGAATTGCACATCACCAAATTCGACGCCTTCTTGAGCATTAGTTGTAAAACGAATGCGGCCTGCTGCGTAGTTAGCCTTAACTAAAGGTTCTAGACCTGGTTCATAGATAGGAATGATGCCCTTCTTGAGGTTCTCTATTTTATTTGCATCAATATCGACGCAACAGACCTCATGACCCACATCAGATAATACAGCTGCCTGCACTAAGCCCACATAACCTATACCAAATACTGTTACTTTCATGGCTAATCACTTCCTAATAATAAAAAATAATGATTCTATCATGCTGCTCTGCAACAATGTAGGCAACTTTTAATCGAACTAACGCCTATTAAAAACGGAGGCCTTCGTTTGTTTGTTATACTACTTTCATTTTTAACAAGGGCCTCGTTATGCCTCGCCAATTTCCCTCTACACGTCTGAGACGCAACCGCTTCAATAACTTTTCTCGCCGTTTGGTAAGAGAAACTGTTTTATCGAGTAATGATTTCATCTACCCTATGTTTGTCGTTGAGGGCAATAAGCAGCGCCTTCCTGTTCAAGCGATGCCTGGAATAGAGCGCTACTCTATCGATGAGTTACTCAAAGAAGCCGAAATAGCAGCAAAATTGGGTATACCGGCTATTGCTTTATTTCCCAATGTCGAACCCTCTGTACGCAGTTTGGATGGTGCCGAAGCCCATAATCCAGATAGTTTAATTTGTCGAAGCGTGCGAGCACTTAAAGAGGCCATACCAGAGCTTGGGATCATCACTGATGCCGCACTTGATCCCTATACTACACATGGACAAGATGGAATCGTGGATGAACATGGCTATGTGTTGAATGACATCACTGTTGCGGCGCTACAAAAACAAGCACTAGCTTGCGCTGAGGCAGGAGCAGATGTTATCGCTCCATCGGATATGATGGATGGCCGCGTTGGCGCTATTCGCGATGCACTCGATGATAAACAATTTATCAATACACAGATTCTCGCTTATTCAGCAAAGTATTGCTCCGCTTACTACGGCCCCTTTAGAGACGCTGTTGGTTCAACTCAAGCCTTAGGTAAGGGCGATAAAATGACTTATCAAATGGATCCCGCCAATGCAAATGAAGCCCTACATGAAGTCTCTCTCGATATCGATGAGGGTGCAGATATGATCATGGTCAAGCCCGCCATGCCTTACCTAGATATTATTACGCGTGTAAAAGAGAACTATAAAATACCAACCTTTGCCTATCAGGTCAGTGGTGAATACAGCATGCACCAGGCGGCTATTCAACAAGGCCTACTTAGTGAGAGTGTTATTCTGGAATCATTATTGGCAATCAAGCGTGCGGGAGCAGATGCTATCTTGACCTATTATGCGATAACAGCCACCAAGCTATTAAAAGAAATGTGAAAATCTAAAGATACTGGCGCTACAAATAAAAACAAAAACAAGCGCCTTTTGTGTATTCAGTATCCAACCAAATTCTTCCTCCATGAGCTTCTACAATAGACTTAACCAAAGCAAGACCGATACCTAGTCCATCGTATTTTTTTCCTTCAGTATAAATTCTCGACAATGGCTCAAAGATCTGTTCGCTATATTTTTTGTTAATACCAATGCCATTGTCTTTTATTTTATAAATAGTTTTTTCATCTTCTAACTCTTGCGAAATAGTAATTTCTACTTTTTCATCATTACGATATTTAAGGCTGTTAGATATAAGATTAGCAAATACACGCTTAACTAGCTCGTAATCTGCCTCTATATTGGCCTCTGGATTAATATCAACATTAATAATGACTACTTCGCTAGATTTATAAATCAGTTCATCCAATACTTCGCTAATTAATTGATTAATATTAAACTCTTCTTTTTGCGGTTCTTGAAATCCTTTTTTAGAGAAATTTAATAAGCCATCAATCAACTTTCTTATTTTTATAATCGATTCAGCTATTAAATTTGCTTTTTTCAAAACAAGACTTTCATCCTGGTGATAGCATTTAATTTTTCCTGCACAATAATCAATGTAGCGTATAGGTGCTTTTAAATCATGGGTGACAATTCCAGCAAATTTTTCTAATGCCGAATTCGTTTTCTTTAGAAACTTATTTTCCACCTCTTTTTCTATCAGCACTAGTTTGTTTTTTTCTTCTTGTCTCAGATAAATAAAATAACCTATCGACAAGATAAAAAATAGAGAAGAAAAAGCAAACAAAAATCCTAGTACTAAATTAAATTTAACTAAACCATCAATTTCAGTATCTAATGCTGACTAAATATTTTTTGATAAATTTGTAATTTCGTTTATAGCACCTTGGTCGTTATAACGAACTGACTGGTCAATAACTCGCGCTAGAGCATTTGACTGAGACATACGCGATATATCACTAAGCCTGTTTTTATAAGCTATTAACATTTTTCGCGTTTCTTTTAAGTTTGTATTTTCTAAAAAGCGGTTACCGATAAACTCTAATTCTTCTACTATTTTTTCCGCTTCAGTATAATTGGCTAAAGCAGACTTACGATAATGGTCTTCGGTTGGACGCAATAAATAATTTTTAAAATTGTGTATCAGGCCACCATAACCAATTTCACGTTCTAAACTTAACGTTAGAGAATAAACCTCTTTGCTGACCTCGCGAAAATAACTCAGCTTTCGGTCGTAATTTGCGCCGATAATAAATTCAAATATTAAAAAAGGTGGCACTAAAATAATGAAAAGAATGCTGACTTTTCGCATTGTTTTTCTCAGCGAATAGAACGACAGATAAATATACCGTTTAAAATATCACTTTTAGCAATATTGGCTACACAGCTAATATTTTGCAGTCTCTAGGACTAAGCTTTATACTCGCCTATTTATGAAAGTAGCAGGTACATCATGACAAATAAAGCAATTATTTCTACAGACCAAGCGCCAGAGGCTATTGGCACCTATTCACAAGCCGTTAAAACAAATAATACGGTTTATCTATCGGGCCAAATACCGCTCGACCCGTCAACTATGACTCTGGTCGAAGGTGACTTTGCGGTACAAGCGCACCAAGTATTTAAAAATCTACAAGCCGTATGTCAGGCAGCTAATGGTAGCCTATCAGATCTAGTAAAAGTCAATATTTTTCTAACCGATCTGAGTAATTTTGCTACCGTTAACGAGATTATGGCGGAATATTTTGAGGTCCCTTATCCTGCTAGAGCAGCTATTGGCGTAAAAGAGTTACCCAAGGGTGCAGAGATAGAAGCTGATGGAATTATGGTGATTTAAGAGCATCTCTAAATATTGACAATATGAGTTAATCACCAAGCTGGCTAACTCCAGCTTGGTTTATTTTATAAATTTAACTCTCCCCATAAGGCATCCACTTTTCGTTTCACATCTTCATCCATAACGATAGGCGAGCCCCACTCTCGAGTAGTTTCACCCGGCCATTTATTGGTTGCGTCTAAACCCATCTTAGACCCCAAACCAGACACAGGAGAGGCGAAGTCTAAATAATCGATAGGGGTATTATCGATTAAGGTGATATCTCTGGATGGGTCTGTGCGAGTTGTTATGGCCCAAATGACATCTTCCCAATTGCGTGCATCGATATCATCATCCGTGACAATCACAAACTTGGTATACATAAATTGCCTTAAGAATGACCACACGCCCATCATGACTCGTTTAGCATGGCCAGGGTATTGTTTTTTCATAGTGACAACTGCCATGCGATAGGAACAACCTTCTGGCGGCAAATAGAAATCAACAATTTCAGGGAATTGTTTTTGCAGGATAGGAACAAACACTTCATTCAAGGCCACACCTAAAATCGCAGGCTCATCGGGTGGGCGACCAGTATAGGTACTGTGGTAAATAGCGTGTTCGCGCTGGGTAATGCGCTCAATGGTAAAAACTGGGAAGGTATCGACTTCATTATAGTAGCCGGTATGGTCACCAAAGGGGCCTTCATTCGCCATATCATCAGGATAAATATATCCTTCTAAAATAATTTCTGCGCTTGCTGGCACCTGTAGATCACTCTCAATACAAGATACGACTTCCGTTTTTCCACCACGCAACAAACCAGCAAAGGCATATTCACTCAAGCTATCAGGAACAGGAGTAACTGCACCTAAAATAGTTGCTGGATCAGCACCAAGTGCGACCGCTACAGGGTAGGGCTTACCCGGATTTTGTTGCTGAAACTCACAAAAATCCAACGCGCCGCCACGGTGGCTTAACCAACGCATAATGACACGATTCTTGCCAATCACCTGCATCCGATAAATCCCTAGATTTTGGCGATCTTTATTGGGGCCCCGTGTCACCACCAAAGGCCAGGTAATCAGTGGGCCTGCATCACCTGGCCAACAGGTTTGGATGGGATAACGTGATAAATCGATCTCATCTCCAACAAATTGTTCTTGCTGGCATATCGCCTTCTTAAGTACTTTAGGTGACATATTCAAGACTTGCTTAAATATTGGCAATTTTTCCCACGCATCTTTCATTCCTTTGGGAGGCTCGGGCTGCTTAAGCATGGCTAACACTTCGCCAATATCGCGTAAAGCCTCAACCGAATCTGCTCCCATTCCCAAGGCAACGCGCTTGGGCGTTCCAAAGAGGTTGGCCAAAACTGGCATATCATACCCGGTGGGATTTTCAAAAAGTAATGCGGGACCGCCGGCACGAAGAGTGCGATCACAGATTTCAGTCATTTCAAGATAGGGATCAATCGGCAGTGAAATACGTTTCAACTCCCCCATTTCCTCAAGTTGCGCAATAAAGTCGCGTAGATTATTATATTTCACTGCTTGACCTCAGGCATCGCACGTTTTTACGACTATGTGCTATTTTTATTGGGAAGTGTGTTCAATACATACAATAGAGGATTTCTATCGTAGACCTTAGATTTATATAGTAACGCGAATAGTAAGCCCGCAAAAAAGCCACTCAAATGCGCTAAAAATGCTACGCCCATAGAGCCTGATAAAAGCCCCCAAATATTTTCTAAAATCCAGAAACCAAAGAAGAAAATAACAGGTAACCTCAACTGATAAACTACCAACATAACACTGAGTTTTGCGTGTCGGAACCAAACTAAATACATACCAAAAAGACCGCTGACTGATGCACTAGCTCCCATCAAAAATATGGGTCGCCCCTGAATATGAGCAAAAGCCATCTCCAATAATAAACCAATGGCTCCACAAATAAGATAAGCTAATAGGTACCGTCGTTTACCGATGGCATCTTCAATATTGTCACCAAGAATCCACAAAAAATATAGATTACCTAGCAAGTGGAACCAGTCAAAATGCATAAATTGTGCTGTGACAATTGATAAAGCGAACTGCTGCATATCGACAACTGGAACCATTGCACTGAAGTTATCAAACATCCATATATTCATCTCTGGCGAGATGTAGCGAACAGAAAAAAAGAGGAAATTCAAAGCAACCAGGGCATAGGTTACCCAAGGCGTTGTTTTTGGTTTAGCATTGTATTCAACTGGCATTCTAAGTAACAATTGAAAACACCATGACTTCCAAGAAAAACCTTTATGAATTTCAGATAGGGCCAAACGAAGATCATGTGTGTATTGCACATGTTTAATTTCTTCTTCGTCTACCCAAAATGTATTACAAGTGTGACAGGCATCAATTTCTGTTGAGTGATTCTCTAACAATTCATGTTTTACCATAGGCTTCTCGCAACAATAACAATAGCGAACACTTTCACCTTTATGGGTATCGTCTGAAACTAAGTTAAAACCTTTTTCTGGTTCATGCGCATGGGATTCAATATAAGCCATTAACTCTGGTTCATCGAAACGAATACCGTGACAGCGCGTGCACCGTTCAAGCTCATGATTATCTATTGAATAGGTATCGAGAGTAGAGGTTGAGCAGGAAGGACATATTCTACGTCTCATAATTTTTCTTACCGAATATGATTAGTAGTCGCCTAAAACCTGAAAGCCTTCGAGGCGAGAGCGATAGACTGTGATTTGTTTGTCTATACGAGGAATGATCGTTTCCTTCATTTCTACAACTATGTTGTAAGCCCTAATCGCCGCAAATAACTTTTCTTTACCACCCGAGTTGTTGTAGGCACGAACATTCTCTGCATAGTGGCTGTAGTAAATACTCGTTTTTTTCAGTATATCGATAGGCAACTCAAAGGTATCTGTTGTGCGCAACATCGTCTTCCACACAAATTGATCTAACTCCGGAAATCTGCCACCGGTATGAGACGTTATTTCATTTTTGTCGTTAAAATGGAATCGCTTTTCAAAGAAATCTAACACTAACTCATTATTAGAGTGCAACTCTTCTCGCAGCGCCGAAAGACTATAAAAATTTTGCTCATCTGAAGTAATCGAATGGAAATCTACTGCGGTTTTCAAGCCCGCTGAAGCCGCAAGATAAACACCTATTACCGTTGATACAATCACAGAAAGTTGGCCCACCCAGAAAAATGCATTCTGACGTTTGCTCATATCAAAAATAGTATTAGCTATAATGCTTTTGATCAACATATTTGAAACTTAGGCTAGAGTTTGTTAAAAGTTATATCTTGCTATTTTCGTTTCATTGACAAGAAAAACTCGTCATTTGTTTTAAAATCTTTGAGTTTATCAACTAAAAATTCTGTTGCCGCCACATCTTCCATATCGTTTAATAACTTGCGCAATATCCATACGCGTTGCAATTCATCTTCGGCCATCAACAATTCTTCTCGACGAGTGCCTGAACGGCGCACGTTAATGGAAGGATAAATACGTTTTTCAGCAATTTTGCGATCAAGATGTAATTCAAGGTTACCCGTTCCCTTAAACTCTTCGTAAATAACTTCATCCATTTTTGAGCCTGTATCAATTAAGGCAGTGGCTACAATAGATAAACTTCCACCTTCTTCAATATTTCGCGCAGCACCAAAAAAGCGCTTAGGTCGCTCTAATGCATGAGCATCAACACCACCCGTCAATACCTTACCAGAAGAGGGGATAACCGTATTGTAAGCTCGTGCAAGACGAGTAATGGAGTCTAATAGAATGATGACATCTTTTTTGTGCTCTACTAATCGCTTTGCTTTTTCAATTACCATTTCGGCAACTTGTACATGTCGCGAGGGAGGCTCATCAAAGGTAGACGCAACGACTTCTCCACGTACAGAACGTTGCATTTCTGTCACTTCTTCTGGTCGCTCATCAATCAGCAAAACGATCAGATGACACTCTGGGTTGTTGCGTGTAATCGCCTGAGCAATATTCTGCATCATGATAGTTTTACCCGCCTTGGGAGGCGCGACAATCAAACCGCGCTGGCCTTTACCTATGGGAGAAACCATATCAATGACTCTACCCGTAAGGTCTTCTGTTGAGCCATTGCCCGCTTCTAGCTTTAAGCGCACATTGGGAAATAGAGGAGTTAAGTTTTCAAAGAGAATTTTATTGCGAGAGTTTTCAGGCTTATCAAAATTAATTTCACTAACTTTTAAAAGAGCAAAATAGCGTTCGCCCTCTTTGGGTGGTCGAATTTTACCTGCGATCGTATCACCCGTTCGCAGGTTAAAACGACGAATCTGGCTGGGTGACACGTAGATATCATCTGGTCCAGCTAAATAGGAGCTTCCTGATGACCTCAAAAAGCCAAATCCATCCTGTAAGATTTCAAGGACACCATCACCATAAATATCTTCACCACTTTTTGCGTGGCGCTTTAAGATATTAAAGATAACGTCTTGCTTACGCGAACGGGCCATATTATCGAGGCCCATTTCATTGGCAATATTGATTAGTTCTTCAATGGGTTTTGTTTTTAAATCAGTTAGGTTCATAGGTATAGTAAGGTCGTCAATACAAGAAGATGTGAGAATGTAGAGTTAGTCTTAAGAATAAGAAAAGTTTATATGTTCAATTCAACAACCACAGGCCCAATTACTCAGAGAGTTGCTCCATAGGAGAAGGGGGTAAGGGAAGTAGGGCAGTTGTTGGTCTTAGCTTTTTTGATGCTTTTTGTATTTAATGCACCCTAGGGTTTTACAAATGGCTTACCTTAGGCTTTCTCTAAAATTGGTGAGTTATCTAGAGGTGTTGCGCAGAGTATTAACCGAATTCAAGCTAGACCATTTCTAATTCGAATACCAGCAGTATAGCGAATATTTTTGCCAGCGCAAGTACTGTTCTAAAAAATGTTACACAAACGTACAGCAGCAATGAATCTATTCTTATTAATCAACATCAAAAGCCATCGATTCATTGCTACTAACTATATCAGAGATTATCTTTAATGAAGTTTTCTAGGTCCGGCTTAGAAAGAGCACCCACTGTCTGTGCTTCCATATTGCCATTTTTGAATATCATAAGCGTTGGAATACCACGAATGCCAAATTTGGCTGGGGTTTCTTTATTGCCATCAACATCCATTTTGCAAATTTTTAGCTTACCTTCATAGTCACCAGCAAGCTGGTCAAGCACAGGGGCAATCATTTTACAAGGGCCACACCAAGCTGCCCAAAAATCGACCAAAACCGGGCCTTCTGCATTGATAACATCTTCATCAAAGCTGGCATCAGTCACGTGGGTGATTGCATCACTCATAAAAACTCCTAGGGCGATAATAGATTAGTAGCACATGATAAGGATTGTTGACTCGATAGACAAGTCAATAAAAACGATTTATTGATACAAAACATCCAGCAAACATGTCTGTACTGCTGTGGATTCATCCCCTTTATTTTGAACGTAGTTTCCTTCCGCACGCAAAGACCAGCTCTGCCAGTCATCATTGAGATAAAGGTTTAGCTCCTTTAATACCCGTTCTAGTAATTCGGGGGCCTCAATGGGAAAGCCTGTCTCAACACGACGATTGAGGTTACGTTCCATCAAATCAGCACTGGCACAATATAATGCTGGGGAAGCATGCTTGAAATAGTACACCCTAGAATGCTCTAAAAAGCGACCTACAATTGACCTGACGTTAATAGTTTGTGAGACTCCTTCAATCCCTGGTCGTAAACAGCACATACCCCTCACAATGAGATCTATTTTTACTCCTGCTTGAGAAGCACGGTATAGCGCCTGAATAATACTTGGCTCCGTGATGCCGTTGGTTTTCATAATAATATGGCCGTTTTCTTTTTCCTTGGCTTCCTTGTTGATGAGTTCTATCAACTTCTGCCTGAGGTTAAAGGGAGCATTTAACACTCTCTCCATCTCTTCCGTTTGCCCCATTCCTGTTAACTGTCGAAATACTCGATGGATATCTTCTGCAATGACTGGGTCAGCGGTTAACAATGAGTAATCGGTATAAACTCGGGTCGTTTTTGAGTGGTAATTTCCTGTGCCTAAATGGATATAACGGACTAGTTTTTTTTCCTCTCGCCTAACGATGAGCAGCATCTTTGCATGGGTTTTGTAACCCACCACTCCGTAAGCCACAAGGGCTCCCGCTTCCTGTAAGCGCCTGGCTAACTCAAGGTTGTCTTCCTCGTCAAAGCGAGCCCGTAGCTCAATAACCGCCGTAACTTCTTTACCATTACGGGCTGCCTCAATCAGTACATTAACTACGGGTGAATGTGCGCCGGTGCGATAGAGCGTTTGTTTAATAGCGACAACATTGGGGTCTTTCGCTGCCTGGTGAATTAGCTCAACAATGGGAGCAAAAGAATCAAAAGGGTGGTGAAGCAAATAAGGTTTACTCGTGATGCTATCGAATATATTATCTTTTTGGGTTAGCCCCTTGGGTATTTGGGGTGTAAAGCGAGGGTAGGTAAGGTCTGGACGATCAACCGTATCCATAATATCCATCATTCGATGAAGGTTAACAGGTCCATCAACTTTATAGAGGTCATCAACCGTCAAGCCTGCCTCACTTAATAGAAAATCAACCAAGGGCTGCGGGCAATTATCAGCCACCTCCAAACGCACTGCCTGACCGAATCGGCGGGTATGTAGCTCACCCTTCAAGGCGCGAGCTAAGTCTTCCACGCCTTCATCTAAATCGAGGTCAGCATTTCGGGTAATACGAAATTGATAGCAGCCTTTGACTTTCATGCCCGGAAATAAGCGATGGGCATGAGCATGTATCATAGAAGAAAGAAAAATAAGGTGGTCGCCATCATCACTTAACTCCTCGGGTAATAGAACCAAACGAGGCAATGTTCTAGGTGCGGGAATTAAAGCTAAGCCCGTTTCTCGACCAAAAGCATCTTTCCCTTCAAGTGACACGATAAAATTTAAGCTTTTATTCACAAGACGCGGAAAGGGGTGTGCGGGATCTAAACCGATAGGGCTAATAACGGGTAAGACTTCTTTTTTGATGAACTTTTTAACCCATTGCTCCTGCTTTGGAGTCCATTTTTCTCTCGATAAAAAACGAATATTTTCCGATTCCAACGCAGGCAATAGTACATTGTTAAATATATCGTATTGCTGTGCGACCGTTTCATGGCAAATCTGACTAATCTGCGACAAAACTTCACTGGCATGCATGCCATCAATACCACTAACTTCTCTCTGCATAAGTAGATCTTTTTTTAAATTCGCAACTCGTATTTCAAAAAACTCATCCAAGTTAGAGCTAAAGATCAGTAAAAAACGCAAACGTTCCAACAAAGGGTGAGCTTCGTCTAAAACTTGAGCCAATACACGCTGATTAAATGCTAAATGGCTAAGCTCCCGATTGATATATAGCTCAGAGCTACTCAAATCAATAGGGATAAGATCGTCAGGCTGTGTCGAATCTGATGAAGTAACTGTCATAGATACCTTAATTTACCAAAAAACAAAATCTAATAGTGTTCATTATTGCGGAGATATATCCTTCATAACAACAACCTTAATCCAGCAGGATGACACTTTTGTTGCGAAACCTTTACGAAAAAAGCTGGTCTACAGTACATTGTAGTCGCTATTGCTCTGAGCTGCTCCCATTAATAGAGGCTTTCAGAGAGTTTTAAATCTAATCGGAAGTCAGGAATGAATACAAGTAAAATAATTATTTTAGCCATTGTGATTGGTCTAATTACCGCCTTTTTTGCATTGGATGGTCAACAATATATCTCCATTACGCACTTTCAGGCGTGGGTTGATCAAAATATTGTATTTGCTGCCATGGCTTATTTTCTTCTCTATGTTGTGATAACCGGCTTATCTCTACCTGGCGCAGCTGCAATTACCTTATTAGGCGGTGCGGTATTTGGCTTATGGCTAGGCATATTATTAGTTTCCTTTGCTAGTAGTATCGGTGCTACCTTAGCTTTTTTACTCTCGCGTACGCTTTTTTCCGACAGTGTCAACAATAAGTTTGGCAACCATCTACAAAAAATTAATGATGGGGTTAAACGCGAAGGTGCTTTCTATTTATTTTCTCTTCGTCTAATTCCTGTTGTACCATTTTTTATTATCAATTTAGTATTCGGTTTGACAAAAATAAAGTTATGGACTTTTTATTGGGTCAGTCAGTTAGGTATGTTAGCTGGGACTATTATTTATGTTAATGCTGGCTCACAACTAGGCGCTGTAAAAGAATTAAGTGCATCTGGCGTGTTGACACCATCTATTATTGGTTCATTTATATTACTTGCTATTTTTCCTTTTATTGTAAGGGCAATTATTGATTGGATAAAAGCAAAGAAAGTTTACAGCACATATAAAAAACCTAAAAAGTTTGATGCGAATCTTGTGGTTATTGGTGCAGGTAGCGGTGGTTTAGTTAGCGCTTACATTGCGGCTGCAGTAAAAGCAAAAGTTGTTTTAATTGAAAAACACAAAATGGGAGGTGATTGTTTAAATACCGGCTGTGTTCCCAGTAAAGCTCTGATTAAAGCGGCTAAAACGCAACATACGATTAACAAAGCCCATGAACTAGGTATTGAAAATACCGCCAGTACGGTGAATTTTCCTAAAGTGATGCAGCGAGTACACCGGGTTATTGATTCTATAGAACCTCACGATTCTGTGGAGCGTTATACAAAATTAGGCGTTGAATGTGTCCAGGGAGAAGCAACTATTTTGTCTCCATTCGAAGTACAAGTTAATAATAAAGTTATTACCACTAAAAACATTATTATTGCTAGCGGTGCACGTCCATTTGTTCCGCCTATCCCTGGTTTAAATAATATAGATTATCTTATCTCTGATAATTTATGGGAATTAAAAGAACAACCCAAAAATCTGTTAATCATGGGCGGCGGCCCTATTGGTTGCGAACTTGCACAATCTTTTCAACGACTCGGAACGCAAGTAACGCTAGTCGATATGGCGGAGCGTTTAATGCCAAGAGAAGACGAAGATGTCTCTACTTATATGCTTGAACGCTTTCAGCAAGAAGGTATTAACGTACTGCTGAACCAACAAATTGTCAGCTTTAAAAAAGCTGGCAATTCAAATAATAATGGCGGCATTGCAATATTGAAAGATTCACAGGGCGAAAAAGAAATTAGTTTTGACCGAGTTTTAGTTGCTGTTGGTCGCAAAGCGAATACAGAGAATATGGGTTTGGAAAAACTGGGAATAGAGCTTGAGAAAACAGGTACTATTTTAGTTGACGATTTTTTACGAACTAAATATCCCAACATTTATGCCTGTGGCGATGTTGCGGGACCTTATCAATTTACTCACACGGCGGCCCACCAGGCTTGGTATGCCTGCGTTAACGCATTATTTGGCAAACTCAAAAAGTTTCGTGTCGACTATAAAGTAATCCCATGGGCTACGTTTACCGATCCAGAAGTCGCTCGTGTCGGTTTAAGTGAAAAAGAAGCAAAAGAAAAAAATATAGAATACGATATAACAAAATATGGTATCGACGATCTTGATCGTGCTATCGCTGATAACGCAGCAATGGGTTTTGTAAAAGTATTAACCGCAAAAGGCAGTGATCGTATTTTAGGTTGCACCATTGTCGGTGCACAAGGTGGTGAATTAATTTCTGAATTTGTTTCTGCAATGAAAAACAATATTGGTCTTAATAAAATTTTAGGAACGATTCATATTTATCCGACCATGAGTGAGGCCAATAAATATGTTGCTGGTGAATGGAAACGTGCAAATGTATCAGAACGTACTCTAATGTGGCTAGGAAAATTTCATAGCTGGATGCGGACATAGCGCTAATTTAATGTGTGTTTTTACAACGAGGTTTTAATAAAGAAAACAATGTCATTCCTGCGGAGGCGGGAATCCAGATGTTAATAAGGATGCTCAAGCCTGGATCCCAGCCTCTGCGGGGATGACGCCGACAGAAGGTTATATTGACCTTACTCGGTATATGCTTTTGAAGTAACTTGTTAGTAAGTGACCTGACAGCAAGGACACTATAAGTTATTTAACAATGATTTTACCTTACTGGTATAACGCCGACTAATTATAGGCTGGTCTTCTATATCAGCTAAACATACGTGATAGTGACCTTGATTATCGCGATGTAAACCAACAATATGATTGATTGAGACCAAAGAATTTCGATGAACTCGTATAAAAACGTCTGAAAATTCTTCCTCTAATTCTTTTAGCGTTTCATCAATTAATACTTTACCTTGTGTACTCACAACCATTACATATTTTTGATCCGCTATAAAAAATCGAATTTCATTCAAAGGAATTAATTCGATACCTCTATGCCCTTTTGATGCAATATGCTCACGTCGATTCGATGCTTCTGAGTTTTGCTTGCTTGTTCCTAATTGATATTTTGTTAACGTTTTTGCTTTTTCTAAGGTTTTCTGTAACTTTTCTTTTTCGACAGGTTTTAATAGATAACCGGTAGCCAATGTTTCAAACGCCTCTAGTGCATACTGATCATAGGCAGTTGTAAAAATAATACCTGGTGGGGTATCTTGAGCCATAATTTTTTTAGCCAGTTCTAAACCATTTTCACCCGGCATTTCAATATCTAATAGCAACAAAGCAGGATCGTAAACATCGATTGCGTGCAATGCTTCTTCACTATTTGCTACTTCTGCAACAACATCGTAACCCAGCTCTCTTACCATTTTAGATAAACGCTGTCGGGCAAGTGGTTCGTCATCAACAATTATAATATCCATCGTTTTACTTTTTCTTTATCAGTAATATTAGTAAGAAATAGGAATAACTATTCTTACGGTGTAATGCTCATTATTTTTATTAATCGTAACCTTGGCACTATCATTAAAGTACAAATACAGACGATTTTTAATATTATCTAACGCTATTTTATTTCCACTATCAACTTGTCTATTACCGGTATTTACAGATGATAAAGTATTAGTAATAATAAAAATTGCATTATGATTTTCTTTAATACTACAAAACACAATTTTACCACCCGACATCATATTTTGAACCCCGTGTACAATCGCATTTTCAAGCAAGGGCTGTAAAAACAATGAAGGCACTTTGATGGATCCCAAAGATGGATCAATGTCCCACTTCATACTCAAACGATCCCCCAGACGTTGATGTTCAATAGCAATATAACGTTGACATAGGTCAAGTTCATCTTCTAATTTAACCAAACTAGGGGCCTGTAAACTCGATCGAAATAAACTACTTAAATCTTCTACCGCCTTTTCAGCCGCCACGGGGTTAATACCAATTAAACTGGCAATGGTATTCATGCTGTTAAACAAAAAATGTGGACGAATTCTTGATTGTAGAGCTTGAAAACGCGATTGTAGTTCAGCTTGTTGTTGATTGATTAATTGCTGCTGTAAGTATAAATAGCGCAACAATATGCCAGAAAGTATCGCTGATATTAACCATGCCTTTAGCCACGCCTCCCAGTCAAAAGTGATCGCTGAGGTTTTTTGAGCGATTGCCAAAATAATGGCAGATATAAACAAACAGGTACAATACGAAGTCATACCACTGTATATAGGTTTGAGTTTATTGAGCCAAGGACGGCAATGGCATAGGAATAGAGCACAACATAAAATAATCCACTGAGTGATAAGTGAAATAAGGCCGAGTTGTTGCCAAGAAAAGCCTTTATAACTATCTGCTAAAACCAATACCCACGAAACTAATTCTCCTATTAATACCAAACTCAAAATTGATGTAGGTTTACATAGGTTGGGTAAAACCGGTACCAAAGATGTGTCGTCATTTTGCATAAACTATGCTCATTATTATGACTGTCTAATAGTTCGACGAAATAGCGATTAATATAGTGACACAGCTTATCATAACTAATGCATCTTCTCTTCCGGAAGATAGTGCTAAATAATGATTAATGGCAATACGATAGTAAACTCTGTTGAGAGCTCTTTTTTATTATGGCATGTTAGCTCGATGATACATTTTAACGCTTCCACATGTTTTTTAATATATTGGTCCGAGACCATTGTCTTTTATGTTTATCGTAACGTAATGTTCATCTGCACACACAGTAACAAGTTTTTTTATTGCCAATTCGCTATAATGCGACCCTTATTTATTCTAGCCGCTAAAAGTAACCATCCATGAGCAAGCATTCCAACGATAAACCCGATACAAACTCTACCTCATCCACATGGGGAGGACGATTTGCAGAAGCAACCGATGCCTTTGTGCAACGCTTTACTGCTTCCGTGAATTTCGATCAACGCATGTATTTACAAGATATCGAAGGCTCGTTGGCCCATGCCACCATGCTAGCCAAAGTGGGAGTCTTGACGGATGCTGAGAAACAGGACATTTTTTCTGGTTTAGAGGCAGTGCGCAAGGATATCGAGTCTGGGGAATTCAATTGGTCTGTTGAGCTAGAAGACGTTCATATGAATATTGAGCATGCTCTGACAAAGCGTATTGGAATTACCGGAAAGAAGCTCCACACAGGCCGTTCGAGAAACGACCAAGTTGCCACCGATATAAGACTCTATGTTCGAGATGCTATTGATCGCATTGGTACGGAAATTACTCGTCTACAAGAAGGCTTGCTATTGGTGGCCGAACGGGAAGCTGACACTATTATGCCAGGGTTTACCCATCTGCAAACCGCTCAGCCAGTTACCTTTGGACACCATCTCTTAGCTTGGTTTGAGATGTTAAGTCGTGACTATGAACGCTTTATGGATTGCCGCAAGCGTATGAATCAATCACCTCTGGGTGCCGCCGCATTAGCGGGTACCACGTATCCGATTGATCGCGACTACACCGCTGAGCTATTAGGCTTTGATAAGCCAACAGCAAACTCCTTGGACTCCGTCAGCGATCGGGACTTTGCTATCGAGCTCTGTGCTGCTGCCAGCATATTATTGACTCATTTATCCCGAGCCAGTGAAGAATTGATTTTGTGGACATCCGCTCAGTTTGATTTTATTGATTTGCCGGATCGCTTTTGTACAGGCTCGTCCATCATGCCTCAGAAAAAAAATCCAGATGTCCCGGAGTTAGTTAGAGGAAAAACTGGAAGAGTGAATGGGCACTTGGTTAGCCTACTAACCCTGATGAAATCACAGCCGTTGGCCTATAACAAAGATAACCAGGAAGACAAAGAACCCTTATTTGATACGATTGATACCGTCACCGATTGCCTGCGCGCTTTTGCCGATATGATCCCTGCCATTAGCGCCAAAAAAGACAATATGTACGCGGCGGCTAAACGTGGTTTTTCCACCGCAACCGATTTAGCCGACTATCTGGTTCGCAAAGGGATTGCCTTTCGCGACTCTCACGAAATTGTAGGTAAATCTGTCGCCTATGGGTTAGCACAGAAGAAAGACCTATCAGAAATGTCTTTAAGTGAATTACAACAGTTCTCAGATGTCATTGAGCAAGATGTGTTTGATGTGCTCACTCTAGAGGGTTCTGTTGCTGCCCGTGACCATATTGGAGGCACTGCTCCCGCTCAGGTGAAAAGAGCCATCATAAACGCTAAGGCTATGCTAGCTGAGCGCTAAGAGGCTAATTTTGCTAAGCGTCATTTTCTGTCGCCGTCATTACATAACAGCAGCCTGTCTCAAGGTCTGCATCTACCGTTAGTAGAATAGGACGGCAGCATACAAAACAGTCTTCGATGTACTGTTGTTGATGACCCATTGAAAGGTCAACGACTAATTCAATGGGCTCACCACAATATGGACAATGGCATTTTTTTGTTTCTAACATAAAACTAGTCCTGAACTTGTTGATTGTATTTACCGTACAATAACGTCAATTATATAGTTAACACTAAAAAGCCATTCATGGCTGACTATCTACTGAGACTGTACCTATGAAATACCAAGGCATGGCCGATTTTTCTCATGAGCAATCCTCTCGAATCGGTGTCATTATTACCAACCTTGGTACACCAACCGCACCGGAAACTCGTGCTTTAAGGAGATACCTCGCCGAGTTTTTGTCAGACCCCCGTGTTGTCGAATTTCCTCGCCTGTTATGGAAATGTATTTTACACGGTATTATTTTGCGCATTCGGCCAAGCCGATCTGCCGCAGCCTACAAAACCATATGGACGCCAGAAGGTTCTCCGCTGATGGTACATACGCAAAATCAAGCAAAAGCATTACAGCAAGAGTTAGAAAAGCGCTATGGAGAGAATGTCATACTTGAGTTTGCGATGCGCTATGGCTCACCATCGATTAGTGAGCGCATTCAGAAGTTACAAACCGCGGGGGTGACAAAATTACTGCTGTTGCCATTGTATCCCCAGTATTCTGGTGCAACGAATGGCTCCACCTTCGATGCTTTAGCAGAAGATTTTGTACAACGGCGCTGGCTACCTGATCTTCGTTTTATTAGCCACTACCACGATTACGAACCTTATATTAGCGCTATTGTTAACAGTATCAAAAGCTATCGCGAACAACATGGCTCTGCCGATAAACTACTGTTTTCTTATCATGGCATACCCTTGCGCTATCTTAAAAATGGCGATCCCTACCATTGCGAATGCTATAAAACCTCTCGCTTAGTCGCCGAAGAACTAGGCTTAAAAAAAGAGGACTATCTCACCACCTTCCAGTCTCGATTTGGACGGGAGGAATGGCTAAAACCTTATACTGATGAGACGCTGAAGACACTAGCATCACAAGGCGTTAAATCGGTACAAATTATCTGCCCAGGCTTTGCTGCTGACTGTTTAGAAACCATTGAAGAAATTGGCGTAGAAAATCGTGACTACTTTATTGAAGCGGGTGGAGAACGTTACGAATATATACCTGCCCTTAATGATTCGCCTGAACACATAACGGTGCTCTCCCAACTGATTCAAGATAATTTACAGGGTTGGAAAATTCCGGTAGCAAGTACGGGTGTAGAAATACAGCGATGCTATCAAGCGTTTTTGCAACAACAAAGTACTATACTTTCAGAAGAAAAATAAAATATTTTATGCTGACTGAATAAAATACCGCTAACGGTACTATTGCTGTAATGTCCAAAAGGTATCAAAAATGGCCTTTATTCTAACAAGTCACTTTAAAAGAATACACCGAAGTAACAGGGGTTTATTTATTGCTCTCGGTGTCATTCCCGTGGAGGCGCGCGGCTGTCCGGAATAAATTATTAGGTTTAAATGAATTGCTTGAGTTATATTGACGCGACTGGTGAGTTTGAAAAAGCGGGGCTACCTTATTGGTAGTGAGCGATTTTCAAACTCACCAGTCGCGTCAAGAACGTGCGCAGGCTTCCGTGATCTAATACATACTCTGGGTTTAATACTAGAAGTTTTATTTACCCTTTACTTTCTGTTTCAGATTTTTTGTTTTTGCTCAGCCAAATAGTCTGTGCGCTGAAACATTGCCATGCCCATATCGCCCACTTAATTAAATGAGTCGATAACCATAAGGACCACAGTAACATGACTATTCGGTAAGCCAATATAGGGACACTAATAATGGTTACGCTTGGTAAAGCGTCTGCCGATGCCGTTGCATCTTGATAATATTGGTAAAAATGGCTGCTACTGCCATTGCCAACGACTTTCATTTCAGGGTTAGATAGTAAGCCCATCGGAATGGCCATCACCATACATAACACAGAAAAAATAACCCAAAGTGCAATCGCTATTTGAATAATATTAAATTGATAAGGTTTAAAAGACAGTGGATCAATATATTGTTTTCTTGCAGCAAGTACGAAAAACATCACGGCAATAACAAGTACACCATAGCTATTGACCGTAGATAAACCAATGCCTAAAAGCAGCCACGCTAATGTGTTTACAGGCAGAGATAATTTTGCTGAAGCCGCTAAGCGGGGTAGGGCTATCGCGCCCAAAATAATAACCAACAATACGCCCCAGTAAAGCATAGCAGGCCCAATAGCAGGGCCATTAAGATAAAGCGGCCAGCGATCTCTTGGCAATCGGTAATTCACTTTGATATTAGTAGCACCATCCGGTAGTAAGACTTGAGGGCTTTTATTCATCACCCCCATAGCCACGGCTGACTGAAACTCTAAGCTTACCCACTGTAAACGTGGCTGCAAGGGAACCGTAATTTCGTTTTCTGCTGGCGTGTTCATGACCTTGCCATCCACGCTTAGCTTCAAAATCTCGCTATTTTCGGGCAATACTATGTTGTAATCCGCGCCTAAACTCGAACGAATTTCCAAACTAAGGGTCGCTCGCTGTAGTTGGCTACCCGCTTGTATTTCTAACACTGCGCTTTCCACGGTGTGGATAGGACCAGGGACTCCCTCAGGCTTACCCACCATCACTTTTAGTGTCTCGCCTGGCCACGGTTTAAAAACGGGTTCGAAGGCATGGCTGTAGGCATCCGGTTTGATGGGGGGAATGCCTTCATATTGTAAGCGCCAGAGGGAGGAGGGAGTAAACGCCCACTCTTCAATATAAGTCCTATTTTTAGGCGCCTCGAGAATGAGTTCCGCGCTTGGCTCTAGAGAGGAAGTCCAACTTATCTGTTGCTGACGATGATCAAACTGCACAGAAACCTTTCCTTGGTTAACGGTGCCCACATCACTCAACAAGCGCTCGTTGGGGAGAAGGTTCACTGGCAGTGTTATCGCACCTTCCACAGGGCTACGAATAACCGTGGTTTCTATCGTCCACTTTTTACCAAAATTAAAATGCCGGATCACCCTTGCAAATACTGGAGCAGGGTCTGCCTTAAGTGTATCGAGCTGTTGGCTACTTCCTTTTTCTATAGTTCTTAAGGTTAAGGTATTGTTTCTCGCGCGCCCGTCAATCAGCCCTTCTACCTGCCAATTGGGGGACTCTACACGAATATTGTGTACGGGCAGTGCTAAACCGATAGAGGCTTGCGCATCCAATATCTGGCCTTTTAAGGTTAATCGATACTGGCCTTTTGCTAGACCAACATAACGAATGTCACCTTCTTTTTTCAGAGCTAAGGCAATGTCTAAACCTGTGTTTTTATCTACCGCCTTTACCGATTCCAGCACCCAACTGTCGTAGCCACTGGGAAGAGGCAAGGCTATATGCGCATCGGTATACACATCAAACTCAATGGTGAGATCATTATCCATCACCGCTATCAGCCCTTGGTTTAAACTAACGCAAGCAGGCAAACAAGAGGGGGCTTCGGTTAAGCGTTTTTCCAGTTTCTCTAACAAATATTGAGGGGGATACTCGTTAGAAAGAGACTCAGGGGAGTAGCTCGCACTTACTAACAAAAATAAACCCGCACCGAGTATCGCCGCTGCGCTATTGTTTACAGAGCTTTTATTTATGTGGCCCAAACGAAAAAGGCGGGCAATAGTCAGGCCTGAATAAAGCGCAACTAATAATACGGCCAGTACCCGCCACACGGTAGTTATTAGAGGAGTACTGTAATAGATTGTCATAACTTGGTTGGCGGCGACGGGGCCACTGGCTCTTAAGGTAATGGCATTCCATGTCCAAGTCGGTAATCCAGGACCTGTTTGTACGCGATCATTTTCTGTGACTTCATATAAGCTCTTTTTGGGCATTTTCGCTACTGGCGGCATCGGCGGCTCACTATCTCTCGACCTTACGTTTTCACTCTGTCCAAACGTGACAGACTCCATAGGCAAAGACATTGGCTGTACGACAGGGGAAGATAGCGTTTGTGATTGATAATTATTATGGTTGTATGTTCCTATCGCTGAACGTTCAAGGGAAGGATAGATTGCTAACCGAAAGGTATTGACGGCAAAGCCAATGACCAAAATGCCCAAGAGGGCTGCAAAGATAAAACCCGTATTGCGCAGGCCCGTTTTTAGTTTTCCTGAAAGAACAGGTAGTAAGGCAATAATAATGAGCAATACAGGGATGAGTAATAATGGCGTACCTGGTTCATGCAAGGCGGTTAAGTAAGTTACCCCCGACAATAATGCAACGGTGTTGCCCATTAGCTTGCGGGTGACCGATACGATGATAAGCACCAAAAACACATCCCACAGATCCCATTGACTTAGCCAGGTACCCCATATTCTGTCAACACCGGAAGCATGCATGACCCGCCAACCAGGCGGCAAATGCAGCGTAGCTTTGTAGCTATTAACCTGAGCATCCCATCCGCTGACAGAAAACCCGGATCGTTTTTCTGTATGAGTAATGGCCTCCAATGCAATGGTCGGGCTTCTCACTTCAATACCTTCTCTACCATTGTCAACAGTAATCAATACAGGGGCACCATCAACCGTGGCACGCCCCAAGGCTGTATCATTATCCGTATTCAGTCGCCACCCTTGGTTCATTTCACCGCTGATGCGATCAAAAGTCGTGATGCCTTTTCCATCAAAGGCTAACCATAAATCACGATCGATATTTAATTCATTGGCTGCAGGTGCATGATCACCGCGGTACTCGGTTTCAATGCTTAAACCATCTTCTTTTGTTAATCGATACGTCGGGTATTGTGCCCACGCATTTGGTATAGAAATTTGTGTCGTGTCCACACTGGCAGGGCCAAATAATTTTGCCTGCCGAATAGCTGTGGCTGATTGAAAACTTAAATATTCTATTGCTGGCCACTCATCCGTTATTTTTTTTGTTGTTATTGTTGAAGGAGATCTTGTGAAACGAGTAAGTATATCTATTGTATGTTCACCGGGAATAACTTGAGCGCGCATCGTGCCATCTGCTTCAATTCTTGCCGGCATTTGTGAATCGATGCGTATCACCTCGGTATCTGCCAACATAACACTACCAAAACTGATTTCTCGCGCCTTACCACTCACCGATAGCTGAACTCTTGTGGTCATTGTGAGTGGAATGCCATCCGATAATAAACGATACACATCAATGCTCAGGCTATCGTTGGTTTTCTTTTGCTGCTCTGTCGATTTATTAGAAAAAATCAGTTGTCCGCCGCGGCGATCTATCGCTTGATTGCGACCATCAACTTGTAACTCGACAATGGCAATGCTATCTGGAACGGCGAGTTGACTGGGTTGTTTGCTCCAGCGAAAGCGACCATTAATGATATGCTTACCTTGGCTGACAGAGATATGGGGTATACCGTTGCGATCAAGCAATTTGGCAGTAGAACCGTTGATTACAAGATCAACCGGCCAGTATTTAGCATCACCTGGCAGTGCTACAAAAGTTTGTTGCTCGTAAACATCTACTTGATAAGTAAAACGTCCACCGTCTTTACTCATTGCTAATGATAATTTTCCAGGCCAAACACAAGCACGCTTTTGATTAGGGTTGATTTGCCAAGGACAATTAATTTGGGGATAGTCTTTTAGTACCCAGTCCGTCCATTTGTCCATTGGGTCTGCCATCAATAAATGGCTATAGATCATGGACAGTAAACTTGCCATAAAAAATAACCCCACCTTTTTTATTTTATAATTTTCCATAAATAACTCCTGTGTTATTTTTTATTAAGTATTTAATTTACAAAGCTATGAATAAGTTAGCGGCAATATTTTAGAGCGAATAAATTGAAGCCTAATAGATACTACCGGGGCACTAAAAAAGAATACAGCCGTCATCCCCGTGCAGGCGGGGATCCAGACTAAAGCATATACATTAATTCCTGGATTCCCGCCTCCGTGGGAATGATACCGAGCGGAATAAATAACCCCCTGTTACCTCGGTGTATTCTTTTAAAGTGATTTGTTAGTATCTTTTTTATTTTTGGCTATTATTTTTCAGCAACACAACACCTATTTCGACCGCCTTCCTTAGCATCATAAAGTGCTTGGTCTGCTCTGACAAATACCGTTTCAACACTGTCGCCCTCTTTGAATCCAGAAATGCCAATTGAGATAGTAATTGTTATGCGCTTGTCTTGATAGCGGAAAGGGGTTTTAGCCAGGCCCTCACGAATACGATTGAGTATAATAAGCGCATTTTCTGTATTCGTTTCTGGTAATAAGATAACAAACTCCTCTCCACCAAAGCGTGCCATAAAATCAACTTCTCGTAAGCGCTTAGAAACTGAACCCGCCAAAATTTTTAATACCTTGTCACCGGTTTGATGCCCATAAGTATCGTTAATTTGTTTAAAGTGGTCGATATCAATCACCGCCAATGTCAAAGGGTGCTGATAACGCTGCCAACGCAACATTTCTTGATGAGAGCGTTCACCGTAAGCCTCTCTATTTGGCAAACCGGTAAGGCTATCTGTAAGCGCTCGTCGTCGCTCCTCTTCCAATCGCTGCCGCGTATCTTCTTCATTTTTTTCCATTTGTTGCACTTTATTTGCCAGCGCTTGCAGTTGTAGCGATAAACTTTTTCCATCAGATGGCGTTGCCGCTTCTTTTTTAAAGCCAATCAGCGCTGCTTGTAATTGTTGTACATGGCTTTCAACGGCTTGTTTTAGATGATCAATATTATTTTGCTCCCGGAGAGCTTGACTGATGCTGGCCATACCTTGGCTAACACTATCGTGCAAGGTATCCGCAGCGGCACGAACACGCTGCTCTGTTTCTATAGAAACACCTAGGGCACTGAGAATTTCTGACAGCTCGCCATAAAGGTGCTCTAAATATTGCTGATACTCACTGTCTGCCCCCAAATAAGCCTGGAGAACAAAGTCTCGAATATCTTCTAAAGTCGGCGCTAATTCAAACCACCGTAAACCCTGCGCGATGCGTTTGCGCGCCTTGGTTGCTTTTTGTTGTGCCGAGGGAACGGTTTTAAAGTGGTCTAATAATTCAATCAATATGATTGAAACTCTATCGGGAACTTCTGGGGATTTTTCCTCTTGAGCATAGCGTTCGGCTAAGACAGCTTCTGGAATATTTCGCTCTCGCTGCAAGCCAATGGTACTTGCATCGAGAATTTCCCCCTCAAGACTTTCACCCTCCAGATTTAATGATGATTCATCGACTTCTTCCCACACCGCATCAGCAATCTTATTGTTTTGTTTGAGCGGCATATTATTTTCGCTAGCGGTTTTATCTTTAAAAATTCGACTGAAAAAGCTTGATGATTCCTTTTGAACTAACGGATCCTTTTGGGCCACATCTAAAGCCTGTTTTTGTAAATCGCTAAGTTGGGTTAATAAGCGTTTTAAGGTAGAAGGGATAAGTGGACCGTTAGGAAGCTGCTTTTTGAAATGCTTAACTGCTGGTTTTATATCTGCTTGGGGGCTTTGGTCTTGGATCTGAGCCGCAATACTTGCCAGAGCTTTGGTAATATCTTGCCATTGACTTTGGTGACGTTCCTCAACCTCTTTTGTAACACGCGGTAATGACTTCAGCATGCGGTCAAAACCTGCCACATCATTATGTTTTACGCTGGAGCGAATGGCCTGAAGCCGCTCATCCATCGTATTATCGTAGCCTTCCGCTGCAGCACATAGCGCCGTCACTGCTCGGTGTAATATAGCTTGTTGTGCGGCGAGAGTTTGTTCTAGCTTCTCTTGCTGTGCCAGAGTACGGCGATACTTATCTCGCCAAGGATTGTTTTCTGCCATCTGTAGATTTGTCTATGCTATTGCTAATCCCCTAATTATAGTCAATAGCAGGTGAAGTGCCTCAAATTATCAGTATGAATGAGGTTAAACATAGCTCACTCAATCACCAACATAGAGCTGGCGATTGATGAGCTTTGTTTTAGGAGCCCGCAGCAAGTAAAGCTCTTTCTTTTTCTATTAAAAACTCAGCCACTTCCAGCATTTTTGCTTGGCTACCAGTCATACCGGCGGAAATACGGTATTTACCATTAATAACCAGTTCAGGGGTTCCCGTAATACCGTAAGCGCGCGCGCGGGAGTCAGACTGCTGAACCATGGAATTGACACCAAATGATTTAAAGGTTTTTTCAAAGGTCTCTTTATCTACACCGTACTGAGCAAACAAAGCACTAATTTCAGAGGTCTTCAGCAACTTTTTCTTTTGCTTGTGCATGGCGTCAAAGATAGATTTATGCATCACCTCTTGCTTGCCCAGTGCAGTAGCAGTGTAAAAAATACGCGCATGAACTGCCATATTCTTATTCCACATGGCAGGGGAGTGACGAATCAATAGGTCATCTGATTGTTGTTTTTTCCATTGATCAAACACGGGGCGAAAGTTGTTGCAATGACCACAGCCATACCAAAATACTTCTGTCACCTCTACTTTATTGGGGTTACCCGTGCGAACAGGCTCTTTAATAACAGCGTAATCTTTACCCGCTGTAAATGGCTCTTGCGCTTCAACTTGTGGCTGTGACAACAACATAACAACGGGCACCAACGCAACAGCAGCAAACATTAACCATTTTGGCATAGCTTTTCTCCAGAATATCTTTTATTTAGTAAGTTTTGACTATAGCTTTACGATTAGTTCCCCCAATTAGAGCACTAATCTTAAAAAGCCTGAGATCCCTTAAAAGCTAAATAATAAAAAGGGCAGCCATGCTACCCTCTATCATTCGCTGTTTTTACTTTATACATTAATCAAACTGAATAACAGCTGAATCAATTTAGGCCTGAGATGTAATTCGCAACAGCATCAATTTCAGCATCACTCATATGCTCAGCAACTTCACGCATGATGTTTGAGTTGCCGCCTGCTATTCGTTCTCCACCGCGATAAGCTCTTAGTTGTTTAACAAGATACTCTGAATACTGGCCGCTCAAGCGTGGATAACCAGCGGGAGCATTACCCATTGCTCTAGGTGAGTGACAGCCCGTACAGGCTGGAACACCAGTTTCAAGATTTCCCGATCGAAAAACTCTGGCCCCTAACTCAAGTGCATTAACTTTAATTCCAGCATTCACCTTAACTTCCATTTCTTTTGCGCCAGAAAGCTGCATCGTTTTACTATTAAAATAAGCCGCTAAATCTTTCAAATCTTGTTCCGTCTTGCCATCTAAAATTCCTGTCATTTCAGCGATTACTCGCTCACCCGATTGAATTAGCTTTAGCTGTCCAGTCAGATACTTTTCACCCAAGCCTGCTATTTTGGGAAAATTGGGGGCTGGGCTATTACCATCAGAACCGTGGCAACCTGCACATACAGCAGATTGGGACTCACCGGCAGCTGGATCCCCTTTTGGAATCTCGACAGGTGCAGTAGCCGTTGCCGCTGACACTTTTGTGGCCATGCTTAACACCACCAATAGCATCACTGTAATCGATACTAGAATCTTATTATTGCTCATTATTTAGCCCACTTACGTCATTGTGAATATAAGAAGTGTAATTTAACCGAGTAAGGTCATTAAAGCCATGTGCACATCACACGGCCAGGTTACAATACGCTCATTTAATATTTAACTTGCTGACAATTAAAGAGCGGCGAATTATAACCTAATCTCAATGTTTGGCACCATCAGGACCGCTTATGTCGACACAAAACCTCTATCAACGTGCAGAATTTCTACAAAGTGCCCCTGATTTATCGCGCTGTCCCAATAATATCGACGCTGAAGTGGCTTTTGCCGGGCGCTCAAATGCAGGGAAATCCAGTGCCATCAATACGCTTACCGGTAACAAAAAACTTGCTCGCACCAGTAAAACGCCTGGAAGAACTCAGCTAATTAATTACTTCAGTATTGATCATCAACGGGCCCTGGTCGACCTACCAGGTTATGGTTATGCCAAAGTACCTCTCTCCGTAAAAAAACAGTGGGATAAACATCTATCAACCTATTTACATGAGCGAAAACCCCTTAAAGGTCTCATATTATTGATGGATTGTCGTCACCCGATGCAAGAGTTCGACACCATGATGTTAAATTGGGCTATTGAACGTGAAATGCCAGTACATATACTGCTAACTAAAGCCGACAAACTAAAAAAAGGGCCTGCAAAAAACACCCTCCTTGCTGTACAAAAAAGTTTAAGAGAAGCCAATGTCGATGATCTCGTCAGCGTTCAACTATTCTCTTCTCTTAAACAAGAGGGTGTTAAGGAGTTAGTTGCGGTGCTAGATGAAATGTTAAAGATTATCGATGAGCAACTTAATACACATCAAGATACACATGACAATAATTAAGGGACGTATCCATTTTTGGCCATGATTTAGTACTACATGGCTACCAATACGTGCGCCTATAATTTGCCCCAATATCATCACACCACCAATAATCCAGCTAATGTGGCCACTACAAATAAAAACAAATAGAGAGGCTATATTGGAAGCAAAATTTAAACATTTAGCGTTGGCCGTTGCGCTTATCAAGGTTTTTCCCATTAAGCTAACATTAGCCAATGTGAAAATAGACCCCGTCCCCGGCCCAAAAAAACCATCATAAAAGCCAATACCTGGAACGATACCAAACAAGTAAATTTTTTGTGAAACTCGGGGTGGCTTTTCAACACTGCCAACTTGTTTAGCAAAAGCAAAATAAAGCGCAACACTAATCAGTACTAATGGGATTAAAAGCACAAGAGTGTCTGTATTAATAAAATGAACGAAAATAGTGCCCAGTCCAGAGCCAACTAAGCTAGCTAAAAAAGCAAGCCATATTCCTTGCCATGTCACAATTTTTTTAGAAAGCATCACAAGGCTTGACGTTAATGTACCAAATGAACCTTGTAATTTATTGGTTGCCAATGCTTGTAAAGGTGGAACCTGGGCAATGAGAAGAGCAGGCAAAGCAATTAAACCACCGCCACCAGCAAGTGTGTCAATAAAGCCTGCAAAAATAGCAACCACAAAGAGAAGAAGTAATAATTCCCAAGAAAAAACTATCTCCATTTAGAAGCTCTCAAATAAACATTATTCTTTTGGTATAAAAGTAAAATAAACAAGCTTTGGCTTTTTAGAATCACCATGAAAATAGTAGTATTCATATAATGTAAGGTTCGCGTAACTCGCTTCATAGGAAAGTACTAAATACTTTACAAGACCTTCATTTAATTGATTGCGGTTTTGTATTTCTGCTTTAAGTGGCCTGACTTTTTGTAAGTTTCCTGCGCGATCCATCGTGGCGAAAAAACGCTTTTCCGCCTGTTCAAAGGTAACTATTTTAAAATCTTTTTTAGCATAGTATTTAAATTCGCTGCCGATGTTTCCTGACTTCCGTGTTTTATAAATAGCTTGCATAACACGCTTAGCATCGGCCTCTTTAACTTTAACACTGCAACCACTCAGAGTTGTTGTTATTGTAATAATAAGTAATAGTGCTAAAAAATATTTCATAAGAGTTAACCTAAGCCAATTTTTATCAAACCGGTTCTAACTTAGCGTATTGCATTACCAACCTCTTAGCTCCAACATCATCAAAGTTAACTTGGATTTGCGCATTATCGCCTTGCCCTTCAAAGTGAATTACCACTCCTTCACCAAATTTTTTGTGCTGAACACGTTGACCTAAATAAAAACCCGTATTATTTTCTTCTGTTACAGTATGAGCACGGGAGTAGTTATAGTTAACTGGGCGTTGAATTTCTGTTTTTAATCGAATTTCATTGAGACATTCTGGAGGGATCTCTTTAACAAAGCGAGAGACATTATTAAAGGTTTCTTTTCCATGTAATCGGCGTGTTTCAGCATAACTAATGGTTAAATTTTCCATAGCTCGGGTAATACCCACATAACATAAACGCCGCTCTTCTTCTAACCGATCCGGGTCGTCGGCAGACATTTTATGTGGAAATAGATTTTCTTCCATCCCTGCGATAAAAACACAAGGAAATTCTAAGCCTTTAGCAGAGTGAAGTGTCATTAATTGAACAGCATCTTCAAATTCATCCGCCTGTGGTTCTCCTGCATCAAGGGATGCATTATCAAGAAATTGCACAAGTAAGGTATTTTTTTCTGCTTCAAGCTGATCTGTTTGTGTCGCCGCCTGACTAGGATCAAAAGCTCGGCAAGCATTAATTAACTCTTCTAGGTTTTCAACGCGGGCCTGACCTTTTTCGCCTTTTTCATTTCGATGAAAGTTAAGTAAACCACTATTTTCTAACATGGTTTCAACTTGTTCTGCTAACGCTTGTTCTTTAGTTTCAGAATCTAATTGATTCACTAAGTCAATAAAGCTTGTAACCGCGTTGTGGGCTCGAGCACTCAATTGTTTTTGCTTTAATAACATCAGAGCAGCTTGCCAGAGTGAATAACCATGCTCTCTAGCAAGTAATCGTATTACTTCAACGGTTTTGCTGCCTACGCCGCGAGTGGGTGTATTAATCACTCGTTCAAATGCCGTATCATCATCACGATTAACTAACAGGCGCAAATAAGATAAAGCATTTTTAATTTCCAGTCGGTCGTAAAAGCGTTGACCACCATAAATTCGATACGCAATATTTTCTCTTAATAAAGCCTCTTCCAATACGCGTGATTGAGCATTAGAACGATATAGGATGGCGCAACTGTCATAGCGATTGCCTTTTCGCATCCAGCTATCAATCCGATCAACAATAAAGCGTGCCTCATCTTGCTCATTAAACGCAGCATAAAGGTTAATGGGCTCTCCCTCTTTACCATCTGTCCACAACTCTTTGCCTAAGCGACCGTAGTTGTTTTTTATAACACCATTGGCCGCTTTTAAAATAAGTCCTGTTGACCGATAATTTTGCTCTAAGCGAATCGTTTTTGTTTCAGAAAAGTCGTTTTCAAAGCGCTGGATATTTTCAATTTTTGCACCTCGCCAACCGTATATCGATTGATCATCATCACCAACGGCTGAAACTTTTGCAGTATTGCCTGATAACACGCGCAGCCATGCATATTGAATGGTGTTGGTATCTTGAAATTCATCGACGAGAATAAAGGGAAAGCGCTGTTGATAGTGTGCGAGAATATCCGGGCTATTTAAAAATAACTCATGTGCACGCAATAACAATTCACCAAAGTCAACCAAACCACCGCGACGACAGAGGTCTTCATAGGCGGTATAAATTTTTAGCATGGTACTTTCGTAAGGGTCTGCACTAGTTTGTATATACTGCGGACGTAAACCCTCGTCTTTTTGAGCATTAATGTACCATTGTGCCTGACGGGGAGGCCATCGCGTTTCATCCAATTGTAAGCTCTGGCAAACACGCTTAACTAATCGTAGCTGATCATCACTGTCGAGAATTTGAAAGTTTTGCGGTAATCCAGCATCTTGCCAATGCGCTTTGAGCAAACGATGCGCTAATCCGTGAAAAGTGCCCACCCACATAGCACGTGTGCGTCCCATTAAGGCTTCCGATAATAGGGCCTCTAAACGAGCCCGCATTTCTCGCGCTGCTTTATTGGTAAAAGTAACCGCCATAATGGAGTAGGGCGATACCTTTTCTACTTGGATTAGCCAGGCAATGCGATGTACCAATACACGGGTTTTTCCACTGCCTGCGCCCGCCAATATCAGTTGATTTGTTGGCTTTGAAGTGACGGCCTCACGCTGCGCATCATTCAGGCCATGTAGAATCGAAGTAACATCCATAGAGATTTGCCTTGGTTGGGTTTACTGCTCACTGCATAATTTTCTGTTGGTTGTAAGCTGTCAACCGATATTCTACTCATACTGTAAATTTATTCAGCTTTTTTATTGTTTTCTTGGCAACGTGGCCTTTTTTGTAGCTAAACTACATAAAGTCGTGCGAAAATGCGTTGTTTACTACAAAGTTAATTATTACAAAGATTATCGCTTTTTCTGGTCATTCATCAAATGCAAGTTACTCAATCCATTGTTCAAAAACAGTCTTCTTTAAGAAAGTCCGAGCGTAAAGTTGCTGATTTTGTCTTGGAAAACTTAAGTGATGTTATTCGCCTGCGCATCACAGACTTAGCGTCCAAAGCAAATGTGAGCGAGCCTACCGTCATTCGTTTTTGCCGCGCTATTGGGTGTCATGGTTTTCAGGATTTTAAAATGACTCTGGCACAAGAGCTTGCTGCTGCACCCAGCTTTGGCCAAATTACGGTCAATGAATATGATACTACTGCGGATTATTGCCTTCGCGTTTTCGACTCAACTGCGGATACCATTCGAAAAGTCAGAGATCAACTTAAAGTTAACGTGATTACTCAAGCCGTAAATGCCTTATCTCTCGCTAAACGTGTTGAATTTTTTGGTTTTGGTGCATCGGGAGCGGTTGCCGCTGACGCTCAGCATAAGTTTTTTCGCTTGCAGTTAGCCACTGCTGCCCATAGTGATCATCACATTCAGTGTATGTCGGCAACATCGATGCAAGAAGGTGATGTGGTTGTCGCTATTTCACAAAGTGGTCGGACATCTGCTCTCTTGCAATCTTTATCCCTCGTTAAAGAGGCAGGGGGGACAGTCATTTCAATTGGTCCTAGCAACTCGCCTTTAAGTGAAAAAGCCGATATTGCTATTGAAATTAACGTTGAAGAGGATACCGAAATTTATACCCCCCTGTCCTCAAGAATAGTGCATCTCGTTGTTATTGATGTCTTAGCGATTGGTGTTGCACAACGACGTGGTCCAGCACTCAATGAACACTTGTTAAAAATAAAGCGGGGGCTAAAGGGGCTTAAAACTTAAGGGCGCCTCTAAAAATTATCGACTCTTATTCATTATTCCACAGTAACAGACTTGGCAAGATTACGCGGTTGGTCTACATCAGTACCTTTTAATACCGCGACATGATAAGACAAAAGCTGTAAGGGAAGGGTGTAGACAATCGCTGTAAGCCCATAAGGCACTTTTGGTAGGTGAATGACTTTGATATCATCTGTTTCTTTAAGCTCAGTTTCCGTATCCGCAAACACGAATAGTTGTCCGCCACGAGCGTGAACTTCTTCTAGGTTTGATTTTAATTTATCAATTAGCTCATCGTTAGGCGCAACAGCAACTACAGGCATTTCACTATCAACCAGAGCCAAAGGTCCATGCTTAAGCTCACCAGCTGGATACGCCTCCGCGTGAATGTAAGAAATTTCTTTTAATTTTAAAGCGCCTTCTAATGCTATAGGGTAGTGAACGCCGCGCCCTAAAAATAATGCGTGGTTTTTTTCCATAAAGTTTTCACTAATAGCTTCTATACTAGCATCTAGTGTTAATGCTGCTGCACATAAGTCTGGTAATTCGTGTAAGGCTTTTACCATATCAGACTCTTTCTCTGTCGTTAAACCATGCCGTCGACCAAGAACAATTGTCAGCAACTGCAATGCCACTAACTGTGTTGTAAATGCTTTTGTCGAAGCTACGCCAATTTCTGGACCCGCCTCTGTCATTAATGACAACTCAGATTCACGAACGAGTGAACTATTAGCAACGTTACAAATCGCTAAAGACGAAAGATAACCTTCTTTTTTTGCTTTACGCAAAGCCGCCAGCGTATCAGCCGTTTCACCAGACTGAGATATAGTAATCAGCAAACTATGTTTAGGAACTATAACTTTTCGATATCGGAACTCACTAGCAACTTCTATCGAGCAGGCTATTCCCGCCCAATTTTCTAACCAATATTTAGATACTAACCCTGCATGAAAGCTAGTACCACAGGCAACAATTTGAATATGTTCGACTTGATCAAATACAGCAGATGCATTGGTACCAAAACAATTTTCTAATACCCGTGTTTTACCCAAACGCCCCTGCAATGTTTGTCGAATAACATCGGGCTGTTCATATATTTCTTTGAGCATAAAATGGCGATATTTACCACGACTTGCAGACTGATCGCCTTCTGATAAGGTCACTTGCTCTCGCTGGCAAGGCTTACCGTGTTCATCAAAAATTTTAATATCATCGAAAGTAACTTCTGCTATATCACCTTCTTCCAAAAAAATAAAACGGTCCGTTACTTGTCTCAATGCTAACTGATCACTGGCAATAAAGTTTTCATCAATACCAACACCAATAACTAAGGGGCTACCTTCCCTCGTAACAATTAATTTTTCTGGTTCCTTTATATCAATGACCGCGAGTGCGTAAGCGCCTTCACAACGCTCTGTACTTTTTTTGACGGCGGTAAATAACGTTTCGCCTTGTTTAACAAAATCATTAATTAAATGGGCAACAACTTCCGTATCTGTTTCGCTAATAAATTGATAGCCTTTTTTCTCTAATCCTTGCTTTAGCTCAATGTGGTTTTCAATAATACCGTTGTGAACAATGGCGATATCATCAGAATAATGTGGGTGGGCATTATGTTGTGTTGGTTTACCATGAGTTGCCCAGCGTGTATGCGCAATACCGATATTGCCTTTAGCGGGTTCATTAACAAGTAGTTGTTCTAGATTAGCAACTTTGCCCGCTTCTTTACGAATGAAAAGTTGTCTGTCATCAATAACAGCTATGCCTGCAGAATCGTAACCACGATATTCTAAACGGTGTAAACCTTCTAATAAAATTTTTGTTACATTACGTTGCGCGATAGCACCAACAATTCCACACATAAGCTTTCTCTATTAATCTTTCTTTTTTGGCCGTTGCCATTCCGTTATTGTTCTTTGTGGTGCTCTAGTTAACGATAGAGTGTGCTCTTCAACACTTTTACTAATGGTTGAACCAGCGCCTATGGTGGCACTTTTGCCAACGGTAACCGGAGCAACCAGTGAAGTATTAGAGCCTACAAATACATCATCTTCTATATTGGTTTGATGTTTATTAACGCCATCATAGTTGCAAGTAATGGTGCCGGCACCAATATTAACATGGTCACCCAAGGTTGCATCACCAATATAGCTCAAGTGATTAATTTTACTCCCTTGTCCTACGAGCGCCTTCTTGGTTTCAACAAAATTACCAATTTTGGCATCATTAGATAATTTCGTACCAGGCCTTAGGCGAGCAAAGGGACCAATATGACAACCACCAGCTATCGTTGAGTCTTCAATAATAGTATTTGCTTTGATTTCTGTGTTGTCTCCAATCACCGCATCTTTAATAAGGCAATTTGGACCAATACTGACACCATCACCTAAAATGTTCTCGCCTTCGAAAATACAGTTAACATCAATAACAACGTCTTTGCCACAGGAAAGTGTTCCGCGACAATCAAAGCGTTTTGGATCCAATAGTGTTACACCATTTTGCATTTGCTCAAGGGCTTTATTTTCTTGATAGATACGTTCTAATTCTGCTTGCTGTTGACGATTATTAATACCCATGACTTCCCATTCCGCACTCGTTTGTTCGCAAGCAACCTCAATACCCTCTGCCACAGCCATTGCGATAATATCTGTTAAATAGTATTCACCCTGTGAGTTTTCATTGCTTAAGTTTGGTAACCATTCCTGCAACTGACGAGTGTTAACTGCCATAATACCGGTATTAACTTCTTGAATTTTCAACTGCTCTTGATTGGCATCTTTTTGTTCCACAATGGCTATGACTTTATTTTCACTATCTCTAACAATGCGACCATAGCCATGGGGGTTTTCAAGGTTAATAGTTAATAAAGCCAAACTATTGTTATCGACTTTTGCTATAAGATTTTGCAGGGTAGATGTTCTGATAAGAGGAACATCACCGTATAAGATAAGTGTTATTGATTGAGTGTTTAACACCGGTAATACTTGCTGAACAGCATGACCGGTTCCCAATTGCTGTTTTTGCTCAATGTAAGCAAGCGATGAAGCCGATGTTATTTTTTCTGATAGTGTCGCTTTGACTTGATCGGCACCATGACCGGTAATGATGTGAATAGGATAATCACCCAAACTCTGCGCCGTTGCTAATACATGGGCAATCATTGGCTTTCCGCCGATGGGGTGTAATACTTTTGCTAAATCGGATTTCATGCGGGTACCTTTACCCGCAGCAAGAATAACAATCTCAATCATGACTAAACCGGCTTACAGTGGACAGCCTACAGAAAACAGCAAAGTAATTTTTTACTTTAAATTAAACGGTGATAGTAGAAAATCACTCTATTTTATTGACTGTAAACTGAATCCTGTTTGCTGTAGGCAGGTTTTTTATTTACCCATTTTTTTACGAATGGCTTGTAAGGTTCTCAATTGTGCAGAAGCTTCTGCCAATTGAATCGCTGCAGAAGAATAATCAAACTCAGCGCCTTGATTAGTGATCGCTTTCTCTGCATCTTCTTTTGCTTTAAGTGCCGCGGCTTCATCCATATCATCGGCTCGCAATGCTGTATCTGCCAAAACAGTCACAACATTTGGCTGTACTTCAAGGTAGCCGCTGGAAATATAGTAAACTTCTTCCTCTCCACCTTGTTTGATAACGCGAATAGGGCCTGGCTTTAAGCCGGTTAGAAGAGGGGCATGACCATAGGAAACACCAAGGTCGCCTTCACTGCCAGAAGCAACGACCATCTCAACCAAACCAGAAAAGATTTGCTGTTCTGCACTCACAATATCGCAATGAACTGTCATGGCCATGCCTTATTTCCTCTATTCTTTAATTATGCTTGTTTCATCGCATTAGCTTTTTCAATCGCTTCGTCGATGCCACCAACCATGTAGAAAGCTTGTTCTGGCAAGTTATCATATTCACCCGCAAGAATGCCTTTAAAGCCACGGATAGTTTCTTTCAGCGAAACATATTTACCCTCGGCACCGGTAAATACCTGAGCAACCGTAAATGGTTGTGAAAGGAAGCGTTCTATTTTACGTGCTCGAGATACAGTTAGCTTATCTTCTTCTGATAGCTCATCCATACCTAGAATCGCGATAATATCTTTAAGCTCTTTATAACGCTGTAATACCGACTGAACACCACGAGCGACTTCATAGTGCTCATTACCAATAATCAGAGGATCTAATTGACGTGAAGTAGAATCCAATGGATCAACCGCAGGGTAGATACCTTTTGAGGCAATATCACGAGAGAGTACAACGGTAGAATCCAAGTGAGCGAAGGTGGTTGCTGGCGATGGATCCGTTAAGTCATCTGCTGGAACATATACTGCTTGAATAGAGGTAATAGAACCCGTCTTCGTTGAGGTAATACGCTCTTGTAGTACACCCATTTCTTCAGCCAGTGTTGGTTGATAACCTACCGCTGATGGCATACGACCTAGCAATGCAGATACTTCTGTACCCGCTAGTGTATAGCGATAAATATTATCCACGAATAGCAGTACGTCTTTACCTTCATCACGGAATTTTTCTGCCATGGTCAAACCCGTTAGCGCTACACGCAATCTGTTTCCAGGTGGCTCATTCATCTGACCATAAACCATGGCCACTTTGGATTGATCAAACTGCTCAACGTTAACAACACCAGCTTCCTGCATTTCGTGATAGAAATCGTTACCTTCACGAGTACGCTCACCCACACCAGCAAATACCGAAAGACCACTGTGTTGTACCGCAATGTTGTTAATCAACTCCATCATATTAACGGTTTTACCGACACCGGCACCACCGAATAGACCAACCTTACCCCCTTTAGCAAAGGGGCAAACGAGGTCGATCACTTTAATACCAGTTTCTAGTAATTCTTCTGATGCAGCAAGCTCATCGTAAGCGGGGGCTTTACGGTGAATTGGCATATATTCTTTAGCGCCAATATCGCCACATTCATCAATAGGATTTCCTAGAACATCCATGATACGGCCTAGCGTTTCTTTACCCACAGGAACAGAGACCGGGGCGTTGGTATTAGTCACTTCCAGACCACGACTGACGCCTTCAGAAGAACCCATGGCAATAGCGCGAACAACACCGTCACCAAGTTGTTGCTGAACTTCCAAGGTCAGGCCTTTTTCGCTAACTGTCAGCGCGTCATAAACCTTGGGCACTGCATCACGTGGGAATTCCACATCGATTACAGCACCGATGATTTGTACTATACGTCCGCTACTCATTTCCGAGTCCCCTAAATTTTACTTTTAAAAAAATGTTGAATAAATTCAGTTAAAACTACTGGCTCTATACAGCCGCTGCACCACCAACAATCTCTGATAGTTCTTGGGTAATAGCTGCCTGTCGAGCTTTGTTATAAACCAATTGTAAATCATTAATAATTTCACCCGCATTGTCTGTTGCGCTTTTCATCGCAATCATACGAGCCGCTTGTTCACAAGCCGCGTTTTCTACAACCGCTTGGTACACTTGCGATTCAATATAGCGAATCAATAAGCCATCAAGAATCTCTTTAGCATCAGGCTCATACAAATAATCCCAAGTATGTTTTAACTCTTGATTATCATCTGCCTCTAATGGCAAAAGTTGATTAACCTGCGGTGTTTGCGTCATGGTATTAATAAACTCACTACTTACTAAAAACAAACGATCTATTTTTTCCTCGCTGTAAGCATCCAGCATTACCTTAACCGTACCGATCAAATCAGATAATGAAGGCGCTTCACCAATATCACGAACCGAAGCCACAACATTGCCACCATAACTATTAAAGAAAGCAGCAGATTTAGCACCGATTAAGCATAAGTCTATTGCTACTTCCTTTTCAGACCATAGTTTCATCTCTTTAACAGAGGCTTTAAAGGCATTGATATTCAGGCCACCACACAAACCTCTGTCTGTCGATACAATAATAAAACCGACTCGCTTAACCTCACGTTCTTGCAGGTACATGTGATTATATTCGGGGTTTGCATTGGCAATATGACCCACAACACTACGAATACGCTGAGCATAAGGCTTGCCTAACTCCATGCGATTTTGAGCCTTACGCATTTTACTGGCTGCAACCATCTGCATCGCATTAGTAATTTTTTGCGTACTTTTAATACTCGTAATCTGTGTGCGTATTTCTTTTCCGACTGCCATTTTCGCTTTCCGACTGTAGTCTTGTTAATTCAGTGGCCATTATACCCTTTGGATTTCGACTTCTGGGTAGGCGGCAAGTGCGCGAAGCCCCGGGAGCATAGTGTTACTATGTGACCGAGGTGAGCCCACGCAGCCAACACCCTCAGAAGTTGAAAGGCGATGGGTATAACTTACCAAGTTTGGGTAGCTTTAAACTTATCGAGTGCGGACTTAAAAGTCGCTTCGATATCATTGTCATAGTTACCGGACTCGTTAATGCTATTCATCATCTCACCGTGCTCACTGGCCATGTAAGATAATAAAGAGGATTCAAAATCACCTATTTTATTAACGGGAATATCTTTTAAGTGACCTTCGTTAGCTGCGTAAAGTAAAACGCCCATTTGTGAAATCGATAACGGCGAATATTGTTTTTGCTTCATTAGCTCGGTAACGCGCTCACCATGATCTAACTGGGCTTTGGTTGCATCATCAAGGTCAGATGCAAACTGCGCAAATGCAGCCAATTCACGGTACTGTGCTAGTGCGGTACGAATACCACCAGATAGTTTTTTAACAATCTTAGTTTGAGCAGCACCACCCACACGAGAGACTGAAATACCTGCGTTCATTGCTGG
>JBNKUQ010000003.1:53974-63157 GCA_050298695.1 Cellvibrionaceae bacterium | reverse complement strand
CACTTTAATATCATCACTGCCACGAGGAATGCGTTGCACTTCTTCGCCATAAAAACCTTGTCGCACTTGCTTAGCAATATCAGCGAGACTAATACCTAAGTGATTAGCATAAGCCTTTAAGCGTAATTCAATTTCAGTGCGCTCACCCTCTAAATTATCTTCTATATCTTTGATAGGTTCATATTGAGCGAGGATAGACCGCACATCACTGACTATTTTTTTCAGTTGTTCTTGATTATTACCTGGCAAGCTAATTCTAAAGCGCAGATCTTTACGATTTTGATTAATAGTAAAACGCAAGGTTAATGTTTTAACATCAGGTAAAGGGCCTATTAACTCTCGCCAACGATCTTTAACCTGAATAATGTTAACTTTACGTTCATCTGCTTGACTCAAGCGAATATCCACTCGCACGGTATTGCCTTGCGCTGAAGAACGTATAGCTTTAATAAAATCACCAGAACCATTGATTTTCAGTATTTCTTCGTCATTCTTTAACTGATAAGCCGCGGCTTCTATTTTTTCTTGCACCGCTTTGCTATCAGCAAAACTCACACCCTCAGATAAAACCGCATTAATACTCACACGCGTGGATGGAATAATTGGAGCAAAGGCTTTTTTTAAGTACCCACCAAATAAAAACAGCGATAACGTAATGAGAAAAATCATCGCAAAAGCCATCAAGGTTGTGCCATTGTATCGCAATGATTTTTCAAGATAATTTCGATAAAAATGATTGGCAAAATTTTCCAGACCTTCCGACAAATACAGCCGCACCTTCGTCAACCACTTAAAATAGTCGGCATTATTGTCGTGAGAGTGTGCTGAAACATGAGATAAATGTGAAGGTAAAATAAACAATGACTCTATCAACGAGACAAATAAACAAATAATAACAACGGTAGCGATCGGAATCGCTTGAACGCTTAATGGCCCTTCTATCGAAAACATAACCGCAAAGAAGATAATGGTACTCACCACGGCAAAAATAACCGGCTTACTCACCCAAATAACACCGGCTTTTGCTGCATCTTTTCCAAGTAAACCTTGCCGCTGATGAAAATAAACGCTTTCACCAACAACAATAGCATCATCAACAATAATGCCTAAAGCCAACAAAAAGCCATACATGGAGACCATATTTAAGGTGACACCCGTGTAGGGCATTAACCAAAAAGCACCCATAATTGCTGTCGCTATACCAACACAAACCCAACCTGCTAGCGATGGACGTAAAAACAACATGAGTACGACAAAAACAAAAGCCAACCCCATCACTGTATTACTTAACAATAAACTCATTCGACTGTTATAGACCTCAGCCCAATCGAACCAAACCTCCGCATGAATACCTGGTGGTAGTTGATGCTGTAAACGCGTTAACAGTTCGCGTGTTGAAGCTGATGCATTGACTATGTCAGGGGGCGTACCTGTGTATAACTCCAGGTAAACAACGGGACTGCCATTAAAATTGGCTTGTTGGTCAGTTTCTTCAAAAGTATCATCGATATTGGCGATGGTATCAAGGCGTAAGGCATCGCCTTGTTCATTCGTTAAAATAATAATGTTGGCAAAGTCGTCTCGACTAAAAGCCTGTCCTCGAGTTTGTAATTGCAGATTTCCCGAATCTGTTTTTATAGTGCCCGCAGGAAGGTTAAGCGAGGTATTACGGATCGCCGCTGCCACATCGTCAAAACGTAAATGATATTGGCGCAATATTTTTTCAGAAATTTCTATGGCCATTTCGCGATTGCGATCGCCATCAATCTCCACATTAGAAACCGCTTTAAGCTGTAACAACTCTTGCTGCAACCACTGAGCCGTTTCTTTCAAAACAGTTTCTGCAACACTACCATAGACCGCAATACTCATGAGACGATGGCGAATAATGTTCTCTTTGACTTGAACATCATCGACATCATCAGGCAGTGTGGTTAAAGAATCGATTCGAGTTTTAATATTGTTGAGTAAGCGCTGCGTATCGTAATCTTTGGTCACTTCAACCGTAACATTGGCAATACCCTCTCGGGCTAAGGAATTAATTTCATCGATGCCCTCTAAATCAGCGATAGCTTCTTCGATACGAACAATAACTTGGAGTTCAACCTCAGCCGGACTCGCACCCCGATAATTTGCCGTGATACTTAAAGTATCCACATCACCTAAAGGAAAGACTTCCTTACCGATAGATAAAAAACTCAAACTACCACTGACAATAATGACGATCATTAATAGGTTGGCAGCAATAGGGTTATCGATAAACCAATGAGAAATTGCGCGCATTATTACTTATTCCTTTTTATCGTCCTTAACGCTTAGTGAAGAGCCGCTTAACACAGGACTGGAACTTTCCGATTTTATTTTTACTTCTTGTCCTACTTGTAAAACGCGAGGGTCACTAACAACGACTCGATCACCTCTCTGTAAATCCGACTGCACCCAAACGGTATCATCATGACTGTCAATCACTGTCACATCCTTTAATGACAAACGCTGATTTTGGTCGACCACAAAAACACGGGTATTGTTAAGCGCTTTTTTAGGAAGTGCTATCACATTGCCATAGTACTTACCTGTCAAGTGGGCCTCTACAAACAATCCCATTACCAAGGGCTGCTCATGCAATTCCGTATTAAAAGGCTGATCCACCTCTGCAATAACATGGAAAAAACGGGTTTGGGTATCAACAACCGGTTCAACTCGCGTTAATCGCCCTTGCCACTGGTGGCGCTGGCCACCAATATCCGCGCTCAATGTGACAAGTACTGTTTGTAATTGCTCTACACTGGCTCCTGGTGAAAATCCCGCTTTTGCCAATTGTGAACCACTCAAGGGAAGACGAATCTCTGCACGTTGACTATCGAATACCACCCCCAATACGGAACCCGCAGGCACAAACTGTCCGAGATCCACTTGCGTCACCTCAACTCGCCCCGCAAAAGGAATACTCATCACCGTTCGTTCAACATTTAAAGCCGCTCTACGTTGCTCTGCCTGTGCAGCTTTCAACGCAGATTGAGCAGCTTTGAGTTGAGGTTCTCTTAAAAATAAAGCATTTGCCTCTTGGGAACCCAAGTCGCGCCACACCCGTTTAGCTTGGCGGGCCTGCCCCTTCTCTAGGGCTAGCTCACGCTCCGCAGAAGCCACTTGAGCCTCAGCACTGGCCAGAGCATAGCGATAATCGCGATCATCCAATCTGATGAGCATGTCTCCAGCATTAAAAGATCCACCAGAAACAAAGTGATCACTTACTTCCACCACCCGACCAGAAACTTCTGAGACCAAATTAATTTTGCGCTTTGGCTCAACGGTACCTTGGGTAAATATCGTGGATTGATAAGACTCTGGACTAACGACCACAATCTCGACAGCAGGAGGGCCGGGTTTAGTATAAGGCCGCTTTTCTGGTTCTGGCTTAAACCACCACAAAGCTGCCATTACCACCAAGCCAACAGATGCAACGACAACAATACTTCCACTCTTGCCCGAATATTCTTTAGTCACAATTTCTCCTTGTAAGCTTCATATACCACTATTCATTCTCTGTTTAACCCAGATTATGCATTAGGCGCGGAAAAAACACGTAAGATAGCCAAGCGCGTCACTCAAAAAATGCTCCTGCATTTTTGATGTACCCTCCGTCTATGGTGGGCAAGAGCTTGCGCAGACTTCCGTGATTTAATGCACAATCCTGGGTTTAATCACTCCCCCAATATAACTTGCTTGGGTGAGCATATAAATTTAATAAAAACAAGACTGGATAAGCCCCTCATTTTGCGCATAATGCCATCTTTTGAGACCAGCCTAGAGACCACATGAGCACTGCTACTTCAATTAATCAAATAATCGCCAAAGAACTCAATGTTCGAGAACAACAAGTTACCGCTACCGTTGAGCTTCTCAATGAAGGAGCCACTGTACCGTTTATTTCACGCTATCGTAAAGAAGTGACTGGTAGTCTCGATGATACACAGTTGCGGCACCTAGAAGAACGCCTGGGTTACCTGCGTGAACTCGAAGAACGCAGAGCAACTATTTTAAAGAGCATCAAAGAACAAGATAAATTAACCCCTGAGCTTGAAGCATCTGTTAAACAAGCTCAAACCAAAACAGAACTCGAAGATATTTACTTACCCTACAAACCCAAGCGCAGAACCAAAGGGCAAATTGCTAAAGAAGCTGGGCTGGAGCCACTAGCAGACCTCCTGCTGAATAACCCCAGCCTGCTGCCTGATGAGCAGGCAACTCCCTTCCTGAACGACGAGAAAGATATTAAGAGCATTAAAGATGCACTGGATGGCGCCAAATTTATTCTCATGGAACGCTTTAGTGAAGATGCCCAGCTATTAGGGCGATTAAGGGAATTTTTAAAACAACATGGCAGCATGTGCTCATCCCTCATCGATGGCAAAGAAAACGAAGGACAAAAATTTAAAGACTACTTCGAACACAGTGAAGCACTGAGCGACATTCCTTCACACCGCGCGTTAGCCCTGTTTCGTGGACGCAATGAAGGCATACTTTCCCTGAGCACAGGACTTATTGACGCCGATGAAAACAATACTGGACATCCTTGTGAAACCATGGTCGCTGAGCACTGGGGCATAAAACACCAAGGCCGTCCTGCCGATGACTGGCTGGCCGAAGTTATCCGCTGGAGCTGGCGCATTAAACTATTACCACACTTGGAAACTGATCTTTTCAGTGACATTCGCGAACGCGCAGAAGCCGACGCCATTCAAGTGTTTGCGAATAACTTAAAGGATGTACTATTGGCAGCACCCGCCGGTCAAAAAGCCACGATAGGCCTGGATCCTGGACTGCGTACAGGAGTAAAAGTGGCTGTTATTGATGCGACGGGAAAAGTCTTAGATCATGGTGCCATCTTTCCCACAGCCCCACAACGCCGTGAGCAAGAGGCGGAAGCCACCTTGGTACACCTATGTAAAAAACACGATGTAGAACTGATTGCTATTGGTAATGGGACTGCCTCCCGTGAAACAGAAGCTTTTGTAAAAAGCGTATTAAAACGCAATACCGATATCAAAGCACAGAGTATCGTCGTTAACGAATCCGGCGCCTCAATCTACTCCGCTAGTGAGTTTGCGGCAAAGGAATTCCCAGATCTCGATGTGACTATCCGAGGCGCCATTTCCATCGCTCGACGCCTACAAGATCCACTCGCTGAATTAGTAAAAATTGAGCCAAAGTCCATTGGGGTTGGCCAGTATCAGCATGATGTCTCCCAAAGCAAATTGGCGCGAGCTTTGGATGCTACAGTAGAAGACTGTGTAAATACCGTTGGTGTTGAGGTGAATACCGCTTCGGCTCCTTTACTGGCACGAGTCTCTGGCCTCAACCAAAACATTGCCAATAATATTGTTAATTTCCGCGACGAACACGGCACTTTTAAGCGCAGAGAGCAACTCAAACAAGTGCCTAGACTCGGCGAGAAAACCTATGAACAAGCTATCGGTTTTCTACGCATCAGCAACGGTGAGAATCCGCTAGATGCCTCTGCAGTTCACCCAGAGGCTTATCCCATAGCTGAAGCTATTAGCCAGGGGGCAGGACAACCTATCACCGCTCTAATGGGTAGCCCAACACTTATACGCGACCTTAAGCCAGAGCAATTCACCACTGAGCAATTTGGTCTACCCACGATCAAAGACATATTTAAGGAACTTGAAAAACCAGGGCGCGACCCTCGCCCAGAGTTCAAAACTGCCTCGTTCAAAGAAGGAGTGGAATCCATCAAAGACCTCGACGTCGGCATGATATTGGAAGGGACCGTTACCAATGTCGCAAATTTTGGCGCATTTGTTGACATTGGGGTTCACCAAGATGGCTTAGTACATATCTCGGCATTGTCTAATACTTTCGTCAAAGATCCTCGCACCGTTGTAAAAGCAGGAGATATCGTTAAAGTAAAAGTCATGGAGGTTGAGGTAAACCGAAAACGCATCGCGCTGTCTATGCGCCTGGATGACCAAGTTCAAGCGCCAACACCCGAAGCCTCAACAGCGAGAAGACAGGCCCAGAAACACAAATCTACTCATCAATCCAGCGCTCAACAAAGGCCAAAAGTTGGCACTATGGGCAGTCTTTTACAGGCAGCTATTGCAAAAAGCGAATAATAAAAGAGCCATTATTCTATTAACCCGGCAGTTAAACCCTGCACAAATACCTGCCAGGTTAATAGGATATGAGGGTAAGGGTGCTCATTCATCACTAATCGTCATTTTCGAGGGCAAAATCACGGCAAATTTTGGATTCCTGTACTACCCTTATTGTTACTGATTCATATCCTTAAACTAAGGTAAGCCGATACACTCATGTCCTCAGCTATTGTCCTCAACGAAGACCAGCGTGACTGTTTACAAGAAATAAGCAACGTAGCCATGGGGCAGGCTGGGGATCACCTAGCAAGGCTGCTAGAGTCGTTTGTCGTGCTATCAATACCTCATGTGGCTATTCTGACACCCAAAGAAATTGCCATGGCGGTTCAAACGGTAGATGACTATAACGTATCCGGGGTTTGCCAGGGCTTTATTGGCGGAGGCATTGCCGGGGAAGCAATGTTGTTATTTAACGACACGAGCTTTTCAGATCTCGCCAAATTAATGAATTATGAAGAAGAACTCAGTGAGTCGGCGGAACGAGAGCTATTAATTGATGCCACCAATATTCTGGTCGGTGCACTGATACGCGGTATAGCAGAACAACTAGATATTGAATTTAGTTTTGGACCTCCCGCAATACTTGGGCAGCATCAAGAACTAGATAAATTATTGGCATCGGGTAATGTACGCTGGGAGCATGCACTGGTGATTGAAGTCAACTACAAAATCGAAGGCTATGATGTGCAATGCGACTTACTGATGGTGATTACTGAAAATTCACTCTATCGCCTGTTCGGCAAACTGGATTATCTATTGGGTTAAACAATGCTAGCCAATTCATCTGAGGGCACAATGAACGATCTTCGCTGGATTATGGATGTAGTCCAGAATATCGATGTGGGCTTAGTACTACTGGATAAAAACTTCAACATTCACCTGTGGAATAGCTTTATGCAAAACCACAGCGCACTCCCTGCGGATGAAATTCTTGGCCAAAACCTCTTTGATGTTTTTCCCGAAATCGACCAAAAGTGGTTTAACCGCAAAGTAGAATCGATCTACCTTTTAAAAAACTCAGCGTTTACTACTTGGGAACAACGTCCCTATCTATTCCGCTTTGAAAACTATCGGCCAATCACCGGCAAAGCTGAGTTCATGTATCAAAATAGCACGTTTATTCCAATTCAGAGTTTAAATGGCGAGATATCTAACATTTGTGTAATTATCTATGATGTTACTGAGCAGGCAGTAAACAATATCGAACTGGAAAATGCCAATACCAAGTTAGAAATTATCAGTAAAACTGACGGCTTAACGGGCCTATTCAATCGCAAAACCTGGGAAGAGCAACTAGAAAAAGAATTTGATCGTCTTCGTCGTTACAAAGAAGAGTCGACACTGATTATTTTCGATATTGACCACTTTAAACAAGTCAATGATAACTATGGCCATCCTGCTGGCGATGAGGTCATTCGCGAAGCCGCAGGCATTGCGAAACAATGCACACGTAAAACGGATATCGTTGGTCGTTACGGTGGTGAAGAGTATGTGATTTTACTTCCCCACACCCATGTAGATTCGGCAAAGATTTTAGCTGAACGCATACGTAAAAAAGTAGAAAATAAACCGGCTGTTTATGATGGCAAATCCATCAGCTATACCGTTAGCCTAGGTCTATGTGGATACAGTACGTCCCTAGCCTCTCCAACCGCATGGATTGAATGTGCCGACCAGGCCTTATATCAATCAAAAGAAGGGGGGCGCAATCAATACAATATTTATGATAGCAAGGACTAGTCTCCTTCTTTAAAACCCCTCACGCTCTACCAGATTTACCTCCTACTCAAAAAATGACGATAAGTAGGAAAATTATAAATTTACATTTATCAATTTGAAATTAGTCACAAGATACGTGTAAATCTCTACCTTCGCTTTCCGATATCTGTCTAACCTTCTCATAAAATCGCGGAAAATTATTTTCGCAGCGATTGAACAATAATAAAAACTCAGGAACCAAATCCCGATAAGTTGCAATCGAAACCAGGCGTGCATTATTAATTGGCTCACTAAACCAACGGCTATACCATTTTTTCCCGCCCCATTTATCGACAATTAAGCGTTGATGCTCTTGACGCATTTGTTCAAAAACCATCTGCTTCTTTTGCTTTTTTTCTGCAAGCGATGATTCGCTTTCATAGATTTCTTGCAATCGTTCTTTTGCAGTGTTAATTAAAACAATAAAATCATCGCGCACAGATAAGCGCTGACGATATTCTTCTAGCATTTCTGTTCTATTGGTAAGCTGCATCCATCGAATTGCACCTTGCTCGCCAACCGCACTGGCAAAAGCCTCATTAAAGCGACTATCGCCCTTTATATAGACTACTTGATGAGCCAACTCATGAAATATCAACTCAGCCAAAGAGGCATCTCCACGCTTAAACATGGCAGATGTTAATGGGTCATCAAACCAACCTAAAGTTGAATAAGCCGTTGCACCTGCAAGATGAACTTCTAAGCGTTGTTTACGCAATTCTTCCGCATAGTGTTCGGCATCTTTCTTGTGATAATAACCTCTATAGCTCGCACAACCAATAATAGGGTAGCACCATTGTTTGGCTTTCAAAGAAAATTCTTCTGCAGCAATCACATTCCAAATAGGAGTATCGCTATCCAATTCAACGAATTCTGTATAACTACCATTATCTGGCAAACCTAATTCTGTACTGGCAAATTTGCGGATATCTACAGCTATTAATAATTTTTGTTTTAATTCTGGCTCAGCCGTTTTAAGAACCTCATCAATAGGTTTTCGCGATAACATGATAGAACTGTGACCAATAATACTTTGCGTATAATAGCCAACTGTAGAACAAGCATTGATCAAAAATATACTAAAAAAAAATACCAACAATAAACCTAATTTTTTCAATACGTTTATATTATTCATTTTTAATTATGTTCCATAACACAATGACAACCAAGGACTTTGTTAAGCCATTACCTTTTCAATTTCTTTGGCAACTCTTTCTTTTACCTTTTCACTTTCTATTAAACTTAC
>JBNKUQ010000003.1:0-53964 GCA_050298695.1 Cellvibrionaceae bacterium | reverse complement strand
GTTATGTTTGACCACTTTGCTTATTTAAAATGTTAGTTCAAATATGCAAAATTATAAGTTATGATTCAATTTTATTTAGTGATAAAACAAATCACAACAAAAAAATATTTTTTAGGGGAAATTAAAAATAATTTGATGGACTCTTTATTATCTTCTAGGTATTGCTGATAATCATACTCATCACTCAGTTTAGTTTTTTTAATTTGACCACCTTGAGCGATAACGCTTGCCAATTTTTTATAAGTAACTTTATCAGACAATAATTGATAATTTCGATGATCCTCCGCGACGCGATGTTTATCTGAATCTTGCTTATCAAGCGAGGCCGCAAGAGAATACATATTACGTTTTCCAAATACATTACTATAACGCGTTGCCACAATGGTATTCAGTTCACTATTCGGAGAAAGTGCAAGCAGCATACCCATACCAACAAAATTAAGGCGTTGGTCTGCATACTCAGAGGCCGGGTTCCCATAAAAAGTTTCTAATCCCGCCATCCTAACTGCATGCACATTGCTACGATCAGTACCCGCCAATAATACGCGAAAACCTAAATCTTTAATCGCTTCGCCTAAGCGACGTGCCACGGGATTAGCGCCCATAATCAACACCCCCGTTGGAGGTGGTTCTGCTACATTTAACCAACGCGCTAATGGTCCTGCCGTAGCACTCTGCAATACCACAGTACCTACAATAACCATAAAAATCAGTGGAACTAATAGATAGGCATCGGAAATAGCTGTTGCTTCCAAGCGCAGGGCAAATAATGCGGATACTGCGGCAGCGACAATCCCTCGCGGAGCAATCCAACTTAACAGCACTTTCTCTCGCCAGTTTAATTGACTCCCTAGGCTACACAACCAAACAGAAACTGGGCGTGCCACTAATTGAATAATGGCAAATAACCCAAGCATATTCAGATTTAAATTGGTAATTTGCGTTAAATCTAAACGTGCCGCGAGAATAATAAACAAACCAGAAATAAAGAGTATTGTTAAATTTTCTTTAAAATTTAGAATACCACTGATATTGACGTCACGCATATTGGCTAACCATAACCCCATCAAAGTAACAGCCAACAAACCCGATTCTTCTGCAAAATGATTGGATAATGCGAAGCTACTGAATAAAATACTCAACGCAGCTAAATTGTGTAAATATTCTGGTAATAAATGTCGTCTTAACAGTATTCCCAACAGGTAACCTGAGAGCACGCCAAAAAAAGAGCCGACTATTAATATTTTTCCAAATAAAAGTAGCGTGTGGCCAATCGCATTACCCTGGGTTTGCAGAATAATAAACTCAAAGGTCACAACAACCAATAGAGCACCAATAGGATCAATAACGATACCTTCCCAACGAAGAATATTGGAAATATTAGCATTGGGGCGAACGGTCCTAAGCATCGGCATAATGACCGTCGGGCCAGTAACTACACAAAGTGCACCAAATAAAATAGAAAGCTGCCAGGAAAATTCGAATATATAATAACTGCAGGTACTGATAATTAACCAAGTTACCAAGGCACCCAGGGTGACTAAGCGTGTAATTGTTTGGCTAAGTCCAGGCAACTCAGACAGTTTAAGAGTCAAGCTACCTTCAAAAAGCACGATGGCAACAGCCAGAGAAACAAACGGAAAAAGTAAATCATCAAATAATTCATCCGGTTTAATAAGGTTACTAACCGGACCTAGTATAAATCCCGTAATCAATAAAAATAAAATCGCGGGCAAACGAACACGCCACGCAACCCATTGGCAAAGAATGGAAATAACACAAATAGCGGTAATTGCGAGTATTGCTGCTTCATTCATCGTGACGTTCCTTTATCAATTACTATCGAGACACTTTAAAAGAGTGCATCGTCATCCCCGCGCAGGCGGGGGTCCAGCGAGTTCGGAGCCATTTTAAGCCTGGATTCCCACCTTGCCCTACAGGATGTAGGGTACTTTGAGCAATGCATGGAGCAATTGCCAATCGCGGGAATAACACTGAGGGCAATAAGCAAACCTCTTTTATCTCGGTATATTCTTTTATTGGAAAGCTTGGCTTTTTTAATTAAATCTCAAGTTTATAAATTAACCCAAGTCATTGACTACGCTGTCTGAGCGCTTCAAACAAACACACTCCAGTAGCCACAGAAACATTTAAGCTACTTACCGAACCCTGCATAGGAATACGAATTAAGCCATCACAAGTTTCACGTGTTAAGCGGCGTAGACCTTTACCCTCAGAACCCATAACAATAACCAGAGGCCCCTTCAAATCTGCTTGATAATGATTTTGATCGGCCTCGCCTGCTGCACCCAAAACCCACAAGCCTTGTTGTTGCAACCAGGTCAGTGTACGCGCTAAATTGGTGACTCTAACTAAAGGCAAAACTTCAGCAGCGCCACAAGCTACTTTAGTAACAGTGGCATTGATTGATGCGGAGTTATCTTTAGGCACAATAACAAATTGAACGCCGGCTGCTTCGGCAGAGCGTAGGCAAGCCCCTAAATTATGCGGGTCGGTTACACCATCCAAAGCCAAAATAAAGGGGATGATATGATCAGATTGCAATTGGGTTAAACGGCTCTTTAAGAAGTCTTCATCGTAAACTTCGACATGACTATCACTGTCAGATGTAACGAGCGCAACCACACCTTGATGATTACCATCCGCAAAACGATCGAGCACTTCTCGCTTAACAAAATCAATCTTAATAGACGCAGATTCAGCTAAATGCTGAATATTTTGCAGACGTTTATCGCTGCGCCCTTTTAATAAATAAAGTTGAGAAATACTATGTTGGTTGTTTTTTTTTAGCAGTGCTTCTACTGCATGAAAACCGTAGATAAATTTATCGCTCACGCAAGTGTCCTATTTTCGCCTTTTTTTACTACCCGTCTTTTTTGCTACTTTTTTCTCAACCACTTTCTTCTTAGCTACCTTCTTTTTGGCGACATCCTTTTTAGCTGGAGCAGTTTTTGATTTTTTAGTTTGTTTCTTCGCTGGCTTCTGGTTTGAACCTTTGGTCGTTAAACCGGAAAAATCACCTCGCCGTAATTTTTCACGAACACTGTCCTTTTCAGTCAAATTTTCATCTTGTAATTTGTTCTTCTTCGCACGAAATTCATCAATCAATTCAAAGTCTACTTTACGCTCATCCAAATTAATGGCAGCTACTTGAACCGTTAATTCATCACCAAGAGAGAAAACTCTTCTGCTACGATCCCCTATAAGACGGTGATGTGCTTCCTCATAGCGATAATAATCGGAAGGCAAGGACGTAATGTGTACTAAACCTTCCACATAAACATCCAATAGCTCGACAAATACACCAAAATTAGTCACACCCGTAATAATACCCCGAAATACTTCGCCAACTCGATCTTGTAAGTACTCGCACTTTAGCCAACTTAGCACATCGCGCGTCGCTTCATCTGCACGACGTTCAGCCATAGACGTGTGCTCACCTAGACGCACCATATCAGCCGTTGAATAAGGGTAGATATTTTTTTTAGCGAGAGCACCAGCACCTTTAACTCGGCATACTGACGTTGAGGCCTTGCGACTTCGAATAACGGAACGTATCGCCCGATGAGTTAACAGATCTGGGTAACGGCGAATGGGGGAAGTGAAGTGAGTATAAGCGGGGTATGCTAAACCAAAGTGACCATCATTCTCCGGCTGATAGACGGCTTGCGATAGGCTTCTTAGCATAACGGTTTGAATAATTTTTGCGTCTGGACGCTCACCAATTTTTTCTAACAGCGCTTGATAGTGAGAAGGCTCTGGCAAACCTTTACTGCGCAGGCTTAAGCCTAAGGCGCCGAGGAATGTGCGCAAATTTTCTAATTTTTGTTCCTTGGGGCCACCATGCACACGAAACAAACCTTCTATTTGGTGTTTTTCAAGAAAACGGGCAGCGCAAACGTTCGCGCATAACATACACTCTTCAATAAGCTTATGGGCATCATTGCGGATAACGGGAACAATGCGTTCGATTTTACGATTACGATCAAAAATAATACGCGTTTCCGTCGTTTCAAAATCAATTGCACCACGCTGTTTACGCGTCTTTCTTAGCACGCGGTAAAGTTTATGTAACTCATCAATATGTGGAACCACATCGGCAAACTCTTTGCGCCGCGTTATACATGCCTCATCTTTTTTATCCAGCATTTGCCCTACTTGGGTATAGGTTAACCGAGCGTGAGAATAAATAAGGCCCTCATAAAAAATATAACCACTAATTTTACCGGCTTCACTAATCGTGATTTCACAGATCATCGCCAGGCGATCAACTTTCGGATTTAATGAACACAAACCGTTGGACAAGGCCTCTGGCAACATCGGCACGACAAAGTCAGGAAAATAAACGGAGGTACTACGCACTTCGGCTTCATGGTCTAGAGGGCTATCGACTTGAACATAGTGAGAAACATCGGCAATGGCGACATATAAACGCCAACCTCCAGACTTTTTCGCTTCACAGTAGACCGCATCATCAAAATCTCGGGCATCTTCACCATCAATCGTGACAAAAGGTAAATGGCGACAATCGACTCGGTGAACTTTATCTTTCTCCTCGACTACTGCTGGCAAAGCCGCAGCAGCTTTAGCCACCTCTTCGGGCCACTGATGAGGAATATCATGAGCACGAATGGCCACTTCGATTTCCATACCAGGCGCCATGTGATCACCTAAGACTTCGACAATACGTCCCATAGGCTGACTATTTCGAGAGGGCTGGCGAGTAATATCCACCACCACAAATTGATTATAGGTCGCCCCCATCGTGGCATCCGCTTCAATCAAAACAGTGTGATCAATTCGTGGGTTTTCCGGGCGCACAAAACTCACCCCGCCTTCAGAAAAATAACGCCCCACCAACTGCTGAGTATTGTGCTTGACGACTTCAGCAATGACACCGTCGCGGCGACCACGAATACCCGTTGCCGATAAGCGCACGAGGACTTCATCGCCATCAAAGACTTTACGCATTTGGCGAGAGGCGATATATATATCATCCCCACTGCCATCAGTGGGGATAACAAAACCAAAGCCATCTCGATGCCCCTGCACCCGCCCTCGAATCAAGTCCAGCTTATCAACCCGTGCATAGGCCTGTTTGCGGTTACTGTGAATTTGACCATCTCTTTCCATTGCCAGTAAACGTCGGCGCAAGGCCTCCCGCGAGTCATCGCCATTAATAGACAAGACCTTTTCCAACTGCTTCGATGACATGGGACCCGGAGCCTGATCAAGGATATCTAAGATAAATTCTCGACTAGGTATGGGATTGGCGTATTTCTTTGATTCGCGTTTAGCGTAAGGGTCTTTTTTATTCTTCACGGGGTTTGGTAGTCATGGTTAAGTATGGCGGTACTATACCTGACCAATATAAATATTGCATGACCTGCAATCAACATGAGATGAATAATATAGGGCCTATTCGCAGGCCCTAGGATAAACCTAAATTTAGCTCGTTTTAGCGAAGGGGTGGATAACCGTTGTATCCTCCCCCGCTTTACGGACCTGAGAAAATCTACCCACAATAGATTCGACTCTAGCTAACTGATCCCTATTGACATCCACCAGCAACAGATAGTTACCATTTTCAATATCTCGGTGGAAGCGTCTAATTTTATAATTCTCATTAGAAACGCCAACCATCCCTCCAACCCATGCACCGAACATGGAAAAGAGAACGACACCAGCAACCAAACTCAACCAGTTGAGCTGACTACCCAAGGCAGTAAACATTGCGATGTAACAAATCATAACAATACCAATGGTAAAACCAAGAAGAACACCTCGCTCACCAGAACGAATAATGTCTAATTCTTGAATGGGTGTCGTATTATGTAAATGGTGTCGCACAATATTGGCCTTATCTTTGCCTAGCACATGAAAGTTCCAATCAGTGATACCTTCATCATGAAGACGATCAGATAACTGTTCAGCTGCATCAATGCTATCGGTCAGGTAATATAAACGTTTCATGGGATTCTCCGCTGTTATTTGTTTAGGATTAAGATCACGGATATTTCAGTTATGTCGAACGCAACATACTACTAATTAATACAGTAGTAATGAGACAAAGGTTTTATTTTTATAATACTGATTGTGAATAACAAGATTTTTTTAAACTCTGAATTATGATAAATGAAAGGTGCAACATGGGCATCTCTAAAAATTATTGATAATAAGTGAGCACTTATGCCCGCCAACCAACAGATATTTCGAGTACGCCGTAACTACAATCAGTGGGTTGCAAACCAAACTCTAGAAGACTATGCGCTACGCTTTACAGCAAAAAAATCGCGCTATTGGAGCGCAAACAAAGTGGCAATGACCGCTTTAGGGGCAACCGCATTTTTAGCACTAGAAGCTATTGGTGGCGCAATCACTCTTAGCTATGGTTTCACCAACACATTAATCGCTATTTTAGTGGTCAGCGTTATTATTTTTGTTACCGGCTTGCCTATTAGCTACTATGCCTCACGCTATGGTGTCGATATTGATTTATTGACACGTGGGGCTGGCTTTGGTTATCTTGGCTCAACGCTTACCTCTCTGATTTACGCATCCTTTACCTTTATTTTTTTCGCTATTGAAGCCGCTATTTTAGCATCAGCTCTCAATGCTTTATTCTCTATTCCTCTGTATATCGGTTACATCATTAGCACAGTGCTGGTAATTCCCATCGTCACACACGGCATTACTTTTATTAGTCGCTTTCAAATAGCGACTCAACCTATTTGGTTAAGCTTACAAGTTATTGCGATCGTCGTTATCATTTATTTTGAAGCGCAATCTATTTCTCAATGGCAGCAGTTCAATGGTGCTTATGCCAATCAATTAAGCAATGGCGAAAGCGTCAATCACGGCTTTGATATTATTTTATTTGGTGCCGCGGCCTCTATCTTATTTGCTCTCATGGCACAAATTGGCGAGCAAGTCGACTATCTACGATTTTTACCGCCGAAAGAGAAGACCTCTTCACTCAAATGGTGGATATCAATGTTACTCGCAGGACCAGGGTGGATCATTATTGGCATCGTAAAATTATTACTTGGTTCATTTTTAGCTTACCTCGCTTTTAATAAAGGAATATCAATAGAGCGATCTGCTGATCCAACATACATGTACCAAATGATATTCGATTACCTAACACACTCTCCCAGTGTTTCTTTAGTATTAGCCGGGATTATGGTCATTACTTGTCAACTAAAAATCAATGTTACAAATGCCTATGCAGGGTCTTTAGCATGGTCAAATTTTTTTTCCCGCTTGACACATAGCCACCCCGGTCGAGTAGTCTGGCTTATATTCAATGTAGCTATTGCATTGCTGCTAATGGAGCTTGGTATTTATCGAGCACTGGAAAATATTTTGGGTATATTTGCTATTGTTGCGGTTAGCTGGTTAGGCACCATTGCTACTGACTTAACTATCAATAAAAAATTAGGCTTAGCTCCAAAAGAAATAGAGTTTAAACGTGCACATCTCTACGACATTAACCCCGTTGGCATTGGTTCTCTATTTATTGCTTCCATTATCGGGATTCTTTGTTATTTAGGTTTATTTGGTGTAACGGCTAAATCATTAACACATTTTATCAGCCTGGCAACTACCGTCATTATCGCTCCAGCCATTGCTTACATAACTCAGGGGCGTTATTACATTGCCCGTAAATCTGAAAGTATTAATCCGAATAAAGATGATTATGAATGCTGCATATGTGAGCACCATTATGAACCTGAAGACATGAGCTATTGTCCAGCCTATCAGGGAAATATTTGCTCCTTGTGCTGCTCATTAGATGCGCGTTGTTTAGATTCGTGTAAAAGTGGCTCACGATTTTCAAAACAAATACCTGACTTTTTCAGTTTATTCTTACCAAAAAAATTAGTCGCGGCATTTCACTCTCAGCTTGCCTATTTTTTGGGTATTGTTTGCGTTATCAGCCTCTTAAATGCCGGATTACTTTCGCTCATTTATTACCAAATACCATCCAAAGATCCAAGTACTTTAGCCATTGTGGCAAATGCCTTATGGATTTTATTTTTTATTTTATTAATTATTTCTGGGGTTTTATCGTGGTTATTTTTGTTAGCGCATGAAAGTCGAGTCGTCGCTCAAGAAGAATCTCAACGTCAAACTTCTCGCCTCATGAAAGAAATTGATGCCCACACTCAAACCGATCAAGCATTACAAAAAGCGATAGAACAAGCAGAGTCAGCTAATCTTGCAAAAAGTCGTTATTTATCAGGAATAAGTCATGAATTGCGTTCGCCGTTGCAAACCATATTGGGCTATGCACAATTATTAAGCCAAGATGAATCTATCCCAGAAAAACGCCGCGAATCTATTAACATTATTCAACGCAGCGGAGACTATTTAGCGGATTTAATTGAGGGTTTATTAGATGTTTCTAAGATTGAAGCGGGAAAATTAGAGATACGTCGAGATGAAATGGATTTTCACGAACTATTAGTTCAACTTGAACTCATGTTCAGGCCACAGGCAGAAAAAAAAGGGCTTACCTTTATCTTTAATTATCCTGAAAAACTACCCAAATATGTAGCCGCTGATGAAAAACGCGTTCGCCAAATATTAATTAACTTATTATCTAATGCTATTAAGTTCACAAATCAAGGAAAGGTAGAATTTTCCTTACGATATAAAAATCAAGTTGCAGAATTTACCGTAAAAGATACCGGTATCGGAATTCAAAAAGATAACATGAAGCGTATATTCCATCCTTTCGAGCGAATAACGGATAATCAACACTCTATTCCAGGCACAGGTCTTGGATTAACCATTGTACATTTGCTAACTGACATTATGGGTGGAAACGTCAGCGTAACCAGCACACCAGGAAAGGGGAGTCAATTCACCACGTCTTTAATGTTATCTCGTATCGATTCACCTATCATTATTCAGCAATTAGATAAACCTGTTATGGGATATAAAGGTGAAAGAAAAACCATCTTTGTTGTAGACGATCAAGCAATGCATAGAGGCTTAATAAGAGATTTACTATCACCCATAGGCTTTCATATCATCGAAGCCGAAAATGCGAAGACTTGTCTAGAACTATTAAAAGAAAAAAAACCAGATTTATATTTACTGGATGTCTCGATGCCCGATATTGATGGATTAAAACTTGCAAATATAATTAGAAGTCGAGGTATTACTCATCCAATTATAATGTTATCTGCCGATGCGCAAGAGCATCATGCCATTGGTGATCCAAATGCCGATCATGATTTCTACATGGTAAAGCCTATTAAAATACAATCATTATTGGATCGTTTAGGTACACTACTTCATCTAGAATGGATTTATAAAGATGCCATAGAAACAATACTAATAGATCATGAAAAAGAACAATGGATTATCCCAGACCATCCCTACGTTAAACAATTAAGAAATTATGCAGAAATTGGTTATGCAAAAGGTTTTTATACGCAACTAACCAAGGCAGACCAAGAAAACATTTTAGATTCTAAATTGATACAACATTTATATCAACTGGCCAAACAAGTTCGCTTTGATAAAATTAGTGAATTGCTACATACGAGCCATTAAGGGTAGAAAAATGAATGCGATAGAAAACACCAATGGAATAGTACTTGTTGTTGATGACTCACCAGAAACTCTTGGCATGCTAAATGAATCGCTAGAACAAGTCGGCTTTACTGTTCTCATTGCTTTGGAGGGAAAACAAGCCCTTACAATAGCTGAAAAAATTATCCCTGACATTATACTGCTCGATGCAATCATGCCTAATATGGATGGCTTCGAAACCTGCCAACTCATTAAAAAAAATAAACAACTGGAAAAAGTACCTGTTATTTTTATGACAGGACTTAGCGATACTGAAAGTATTATTAAAGGTTTAGAGGCCGGCGGCGTAGATTACCTCAGCAAGCCTATCAAACCTAACGAATTAATTGCCCGCATGAAAGTGCATTTACACAATGCTCGTTTGGCGCAAAGCGCACACACTGCGCTGGACACAACGGGGCAACAACTTTTTGCCATCACCCCTCAAGGTAGAATTAGCTGGGCTACACCTCTCACACAAGAACTATTTGAAAAAGCGGGAATTGATCAACACTGGTGCGACAATGAACTCGCACAACAATTACGTCAATGGTTAATCCATGAGCCATTAATTGGACAGCAATACTCGATTGAAAATATCCAGTCCCCATTAAAAATAAAGCTTATTGACCGCAAAAGCGATAATGAAATCCTACTTAAGTTAATTGACCTAAAAGGGCCTAGCGGCGCAGAAAAACTTCGCATCAGTTTAGCGATAACTGAACGTGAATCGGATGTACTTTATTGGATAGGCAAAGGAAAAACCAATCGTGAAATCGGTGAAATATTATCGATGAGTCCGCGTACAGTAAACAAACATTTGGAACAAATATTTAAAAAACTCAACGTCGAGAATCGAACGGCGGCAGCCTCGATTGCGATTCATAAATTAGCTGATATCTAACGCTCTAAATATGATATCGCAATTAACTAGTCGGCCATGAAAAATACTTAGCACATTGTTAATAAAAGAATGAATTGTTAATCAAATAATATTTTCGACCAGAAAACCAGAGTTAGGGCATTTTTCTTGGTCGACGTGCTGCACACGGATGTGTAGCCATCGGCCGTTTGGTACGCCAGAATTTTTGCTTCGACTCCTGAAAAAAGTCAAGGAAGACTTTTTTCAGGGCTAACTAAATAGGAGTCACTGGCGCCATAACATCCTTTGCCATTTCTTCGGTTAGCCAACTTTGAAAAGCCCTCATTGAATAGGTCATGGCCCTATTTTTTTGATATACCAAATAAAATGACTTATCGGTCTTCAAATACATCTCCTGAGGGACAATCAATTTACCGATGGATATCTCTTCACTAACAAAACCAACATCAGCTAGAGCAAACCCGAGTCCACTAATGGCTGCTGACGTTGTTAGCGAGCCACTGGAAAAATACATCCCTTGCCGCTGTTGCTTATATACAACTTCTGCTTGCTGAAACCAATTCCCCCACTCTTCTGCACGCTTTTTAACATGAAGTAGCGGGTATTTAAGGATATCTTCGGGGGACTCAATACTCTCTCCCCGCAGCAAACTCGGATTGCAAACCGGGCGCTGTTGATAATGACGCAATAGCTGAATTTCAATCCCAGGCCACTTACCCTGACCAAAATACACAGCCATATCTGTCTCATCTCGATCAAAGTCAATAAGCCCTGTAGCCGCCGAGAACTCAATTTGTACATCTGGCTGAGCCGCATAAAAACTGCCTATTCGAGGAAGCAACCAACGAGTTAGGAAAGCGGGTGCCACACTAAGATGCAACTCACCGCTTTGATGGGTGGAGATAAGTTTTTGTGTGGAACGATCTATCTCGTACAAGGCTTTTTGAATGGACCTGTAATAGTCCTTACCGGCATGTGTCAGCATGATTTTACGAGGCTGCCTGATAAATAGCTCTAAGCCTAAAAAAGCCTCCAAGCTCTTGATTTGATGACTAATAGCGGAAGGAGTGACAAATAATTCAGCCGCAGCTGACTGAAAACTACCGTGGCGAGCGGCTGCAGCAAAGCTTTTTAAGGCATTTAAAGGAGGTAAGCGGTTAATGTGGGCGCACTCTTATAGATGAATAAAATTCAACTATAGCATGAAAAAGGATCGTTTGTTTAATCATCAAAGTATCCCTATTATAACTACCAAGCGGCAACATTGAGTCCGCAACGCAATTACCAACAGGAGGTACCCGGAAATGAAACCCGTATATGACGAAGTAAATTATGTATTAAATGACAATGGCGATATCGACGTAAACTACTATATTAGTAAGGCACACAATCTACGCAATGAAGCGATTCGCGCCTACAGTGCCAAAGCTGGCGACGCAATCAAAGCGAGCCTTGATTATATTGCCTCATTGTTTCAACAGCCTAAAGCGGCTTAAGCTTTTTTAAGTGGTCACATACTAAATTATGTGACCACTCCCCCTAGTTTTTCATAGAGCAGCTCATCACAGAGCAGCAACCTTATAGGGCAGCACTCGCTGCCCTTTTTTTATGCCCACGGATGGGCGGTATCCCGTGGACGCACGGATGCGTAGGAACGGGACATGCCCATGGATGGGCGGGCCGATAGATGCTCCTGCATGATCGGCACTTCCGCCGTCCATGGCGGTCGTATCCCGCGGATGCATAGAAGCAGGGCATGTCCATGAATGGGATACACTAAACTGTAAATTTACTGTAAAAACTTAACTGATTTCTTTACGCTTTCCTGCCTAAAAGTAAAAGCAATTTCTATTTAAGCTAGCTCCTAATTTATTACTCAATTTTTAATAGGAGCGACTTATGGATACCCAATCCTCTTCTAAATACGCCTTTTTTTCTTCGATTGCTTTAGTACTGACTGTGATTTTATGGAGTACCAACAGCCTTGCTAAAAGCACTATGGATCCCACCGTTGAACAAAAGCCCAAAATACAACTCGCGATTCTATTAGATACCAGCAACAGCATGGATGGCCTTATCAACCAAACTCGAAATCAATTATGGCAAGTGGTTAACGAATTTTCTACCGCAAAAAAAGATGGCGTCACACCTATACTAGAAGTCGCTCTTTTTGAATATGGCAATGATGACAACTCCAAACATACTGGTTTTGTTCGAAAGTTGAATGAATTCACCGGTGAGCTAGATAAAGTATCGGAAGGCTTATTTTCATTAACGACCAATGGTGGCAGTGAATATTGTGGTTTTGCCATTGATACGGCAGTCAAAAACTTACGCTGGAGTCGTAATGATAATGATATAAAAGTTATTTTTATTGCCGGTAACGAGCCTTTTACTCAGGGCCCCATCCACTACAAAGAAGCGATCAACCTTGCAAAAAGCAAAGGAATCTCTGTCAACACCATTCATGCGGGTTCATATGAAGAAGGGATACAAGGCCACTGGAAACAAAGCGCTCTATTAGCTGGTGGAGATTACATGAGTATTGATGCTGATCAGAAAATTGTGCACATCAATGCTCCGCAAGATGAAAAAATTGCAGCACTCAATTCTGAATTAAATACAACTTATATCCCCTATGGCGAAAGTGGTGAAACCAAGGCAGAACGACAGTATGAACAGGATCGATTAAATCAAAATATTTCTACCAGCCTATTAGCAAAACGAGCAAAGTCAAAATCTTCTTCATTTTACAGCAATGATAGCTGGGATTTAGTCGACGCTATAGAAAAAGAAAAAATTAACGATCAACAGCTAAAAAGTATGAAAGCAGAAGAACTACCTAAAGATATGCAAAAATTAGATAAAGAAGAACGCATAAATTATGTTAATAACAAACTAAATCAGCGTAAAAAAATTAAAGAGGAAATATTAAAACTTAGCAAGGAAAGAGAGCAATACATCGCCGACCAAAGAAAAGAAGAGGCCAATGCAGCGCCCAGCATGAGCGATGCATTAACACAAACCATCAAAAAGCAAGCTGAAAGTAAAAACTTCACTCTCAATAATTAATCATTTATCTATACCTGATTCTATAGGCTGGAAAATATTAAATACTACCAGAACACTAGAAATAATACGGTCGTCATCCCCGCGAAGGCGGGGATCTAGACTTAAACATATTGATCAATGTCTGGATTCCCGCCTTCGCGGGAATGACGACGAGAGCAAAGTTATATTGACATTAACTTACTGTATTATTTTTAAGTTGTGTATTAGTAAGAAGGACATTCCGATTATCATGGATATTAAGAAATTGATCACTTCACTATTATTAATTGGTTTTTTCTCCATCGCTAATGCGGATAATATTCCCTCATCACCTAGAGCGGAACAATCTATCAAACTGGTAGAATCCTTACTCAAAAGACAACTAAAAGAAAAAGGTTTAGAGTATGGATCTCCCATTTTTATCCGAATTTTCAAGCAAGATAATCGCCTAGAACTATGGGTGAAAAAAAATAATGGAACTTTTCACCATTTTAAAAACTATAAAATATGTGCCTATTCAGGCAAGCTCGGACCAAAGCTCAAACAAGGTGACTTGCAGAGTCCAGAAGGGTTTTATTATGTGACTCCTGGCCGCCTCAATCCGTGGAGCAGTTATCACCTCTCATTTAATTTAGGCTATCCAAATCAATATGATAAAGCACACGGTCGAACAGGAAATGCTCTTATGGTCCATGGCCGCTGTGTATCGATTGGCTGTTATGCTATGAATGATAGAAATATTAGTGAAATATATACCCTAGCCGTAGCAGCATTTCAATCGGGACAACCATTCTTTCGCGTGCATGCTTTCCCCTTTGAGTTGAAAGAAAAAAACTTAAAAAAACACAAATCTAATCGTTGGTATTCCTTCTGGAAAAACTTGCAAGAAGGATATGATTATTTTGAAGAAAATCGAAAGCCGCCTAACATTATCGTTCATAATGGCAAATATATTATTGATAAAAATTAGTCTGGCAGATGGCCACCAAACCCAAAATACAAAGTGTGACCTTAGGTCTTAATACGCTTACATAATTTAGGCAATAATAGTAATGTAAATATCATTAATACCCAAAATGGATTGACTGCACCCGAACCACCGCTAGGACTACCTGTGGAGGGGCGAGTAGATTTAAACATTGGCTGCTGTTCATCGGCCCGATTATTTTTGACCGCTTGTGTTTTGCGCTCTTCATGTGCTTTTTGTTCAATCTCCACTCGGCGCTTGTTGTTTCTATCAATATTAAGTGCCTGAAAAACTTCTTCCTGTACTACAATCATCGACGTGTAATCAGTGACCAAACCATACTCAAGTGCGATATCCGTAATAGTCTAGCAAGGAATAATACTTGTATAGTATTTAAAGTAGCTTGGAAGAATAATTAGGGTCAGATTATTCTAGCGCTTGTAATAACGCGCATAATCTGGCGTTGCGATATCCGGCAACAAGTCATCCGAAGGGATTGGTTCACCATAAACCTGTTTAATGGGAATAACGCCCGCCCAATAGGGGAGATTTAGATCGTCCTTATCATCCTTGGGGCCACCGCTTCGTATTTTACATACACTCTCTGATAGCGAAATAGCCGCCAGCGTTGTGGCTTTTAACTCTTTGGGCAAGTGTTTACGAAAATCGCCCTCTGACCCAGGAATGATTTTGTAGGTCAGTTGATACAGTAAATCGGCGTGTTCTTTAGGATCGGTAATCTCTTCTCCCTTGCCATGAATAACAACCGAGCGATAATTTGCAGAACAATGCATACCCGAACGAGCAACCACAATACCATCGAGGTGTGTAATCGAGAGACACACATCATTGTCTTCCACCAAATGCTTCATTAGGCGCGATGAACGTGACCCATGTAGGTAAACCTTATCGCCTATTCGGGCAATGGCCATAGGAATGGCGATAGGCCCCTCATTGGTAGCGATGGCCACGGTGGCAATAATGGCGTCATCAACAATACGGTAAATTTTTTCCTGCTCGTAACTCGCCCTAGCGGCAGCCTGTTTAACTACAGTGCGCTGACTTGGGCTTTGATCTTTTAACTTGTTCATAACAGCTCCTCTATATATTTCCGTTTTATTATATTTTCCTTTGGTTTAATATAAAGGACCATAAAAGCAAAATAAATGAACCATAAATGCCCATTGAACTTTCTCGAATTAATCTCGACCGCAGTCAATCCATACCTTTAGCTAGACAGCTGTATATGCAACTGCACCATCAAATTTTGCATGGTTTCATTACTTACAAAGAGCCGCTACCAACAACTAGAGCCTTGTCCGCTCGACTCGATATCGCACGCGGAGTCGTTGTTAATGCTTATGAGATGCTGAACATAGATGGTTTAGTATCGGGTTTTGGTAAAGGAGGTACACAGGTTTGCTACCGCCCCCTTAACAATATCAATACCTCAGCTCACAAAAATAAAGCGATTCTTTTAGCCTTATCCACTCGAGGCAAAAAAATTGCCGATGCACGCCAATACCCTATAACGGATAATGCGTTATCAACCAAAGCCTTAACCCCTAGCGTACCCGACTTTTCACTCTTTCCTTACAAAAGGTGGCAACGCGTGAGCAAAGAAGCGGTAAACCAAGCACCGGCTTGGTATCAAAGAGAGGGGGGAATAAAACTCTTAAAAGAAAACTTACGCGTTTATCTATCGCAGTATCGAGGTATTCATATTGATAAGCTCGATCGCTTATTCATTACAACTGGAACACAAGCAACGCTCTCCCTGCTGACTCAAATACTCACAAACCCAGGGGATGTTGCGCTACTTGATAAACCATGTTGGTCTGGTGCAGAAGCCGCGGTAAAACAGGCTGACTTGAAAGTGATATATACGGCGCTTGATAATGAAGGAACAAAAATACCCAACAAAAGTATAAAGAGCCCCAGCATTGCCATTATGACGCCTAGCTGCCAATTTCCAACTGGGTTAGCAATGAGCGCAACAAGACGCGACGCCTTAATCCGCTACACCGCTGAACAACATTGCTGGTTGATTGAAGATGATTACGCTGCCGAATATAGTTACTCACAACATCCTTCTCCCTCTATTCTGGCTCATAGTCATGCAAAACATATCATTCACGTAGGCACCATGAGCAAACTCCTCCTACCTAGCCTGCGTTTAGGTTGGATGCTAGTACCAGAGCATCTCACTGAGGCAATTAAAAATGCTACAAATACCTTTGGCATACAACCCGCTTATATGCTTCAACAACAACTCGGCCTATTTATGCAGCATGGTTATTTAAGTATGCATTTAGCCAATACAAGAGCGATTTATAATGAGCGGCGACATCGATGTACTAATTACCTACAACACCATCATAAAAAATGGCTAAGCATCACCCCCTCTATTAGCGGCATGAATCATTATCTAAAAATTAATATTGAACGCATTGATATTCATTTATTAAGAATGAATATTCAGAAAGCAAATCTTGGTTGTGAGCTTTATAGTCAAGATGGTGAAAATGGAAAAGAGAGCTACTATTTATTGCTGGGACATGTGAATTTAAAAGAAGAAAAACTAGCTGAAGAACTCGACTTGTTAGCCAATACGCTTAAAAGTAGCGAACATTAAACAATAGAAAACTCTATAACAACTTCAAGACCAGGCTGTTTATTTTTCGCAAAAACTTTTCCACCCATCATATGAACATATTGATTGACTAAGGCCAATCCTATACCTGTACCTTTTGTCTCCCGGGTTAACTCATTTTCTGTTCGATAAAACAGAGAAAATATTTTATCCAATTGCTTTGGATCAATACCCGGACCATAATCCCTGACACCGATATTTAATAACTTTTTGTTGACGACTAAAAATTCAATATCAATTTTTTTAGTCGTGGATTTTGCAGAATATTTAATCGCATTATCAACAATATTAATCATAATCTGAATAAACATATCCAAATCTATTTCGAGATTAATAGCATTACTCTCGGGCAATGTTTTGATACCTAACGTAAAGTCTGCACCAGCAATTTGCCCGGAAAGTTTTGATTCAAGAATACTAACTAACTTTCCAACACTATGACATTCAATTTCCGGGATTAAAGTATTATGTGTCAATTTTGCCAGCTGGAGTACATTATTAATCAGGCGAGTTAAACGCTCACTTTCATCAAAAATAAACTGATAATATTCATTCTTCTTAACATCGCTCACCCAGCCCTCCTTTAGCATTTCGCCATACATACGAATAGATGTCAGAGGTGTTTTTAATTCATGACTCACCGAAGAAATAAAATCCTGTTGTTGTAACATCAGCGCATACTGAGCGCTAGCATAGCGATTAAATAAAAAAGTACCGACAAGCACCGTCAAAAATAATACTAGAGCAGAAAAAGTAACAACCTGTCCACTCGATCCCGAGGATAAATCTTCGATGGTAAATACGATATTAAAATCGTCGAAAGGAGATAACAATGTTTTTTGATACAACAAAGTACCGGATAATTGTCTCGCGCTATCCAAGTAACCGTAGCCATCTCCTGCTATATTGCCATAGGCCGTTAAAATGTCACCTTGATAAGCCACTGCGAGTCGAGTTTTTTGTGCCAAGGCACTATTCAGAAATTCATCCTGAATAATAGTATCGATAAACTGCTCCCTATCAATTAACATACCCTGTAACAAACGTTCACTACCTGTCCACACTCGTCGAAAAACAACAAGATGCCCACTGGCCAATATATTGACTCTAAAGGGCTCCATTTCCTTTTCAAATATTTTGACATCTACAGCGCTTGGGGATGATACAACTCTCGCTTGTGCCTCAGATGCTGCTTCTGTATCAAATTGAACACGCTGTTCTTTACGCAGTTGTTTTTGTGAAAGCTCACGCTCTTTGAGTCTTTTTTCGTAAACAGCAAACTTTTCCTCTTTAAGAGCACGCGAACGCTCATCGAATTCACGATTTTTTTGATCGATAACTAAATCATCCAAACGTCCCAATTTATTTTTGGAGCTAATTTTTTCTTGGATTTGTAATCGATCAAAGGCACCGGAAGAGGTTGATAGATCACTCGACTCAACAATAGGAGCTGGAACCGATGCCATTGCACTTGGAGCTATTGTAGTCGTATCCTCTTCGACTATACCCTCACCATTTGAACGAATCGCTAATTCATTATCTTTTAGTAAGGTAACGAGTTGATTATATTGTTGTAGTCGACTGCTGTAATCGGCTGGAGAAAGGTTATACTGAATGTCTTTTGTTAGCTTGTCTACTACACCATCAAGCTTTCTATCATCAGGGAAAATTGGCGTACTAAAACGATTATTAGCATCTATCTGAAAATACCCGATAATACCAGGGACATTAGATGGCAATGGCAACTGAGATAGAATCGATCGCTGTAAAGAAGCTTTACTATTGTCTTTATCTGATGAGATAAAAAATTGATAATCATTGATGGATCGCTGTTCTTCTTGATCAAAAATAGTTTGAAGCTCTTGGTCAATGCGTAAACCTAAGGCTTCTGCCTGTATTCGGTTTTGATGAAAACTTTCCCACTGTAATTGAGAAAAGGTATATTGAACTAAAGTTACTAAAGCAGTCGCGATAATCGCAACAAACAAAATACTTAAAAAAAGCAGTTTATTTTTATTATTTTTTTCTAATTTAATTTTTCCAGTCATTTTACTCTCGTTAAGCTACTCGACCAATAATCGATAACCTGCTCCACGAACAGTAATAAGGCATTCAGGATTTTTGTGGTCTCGCTCTAGCTTACGGCGTAGTTTAGCAATATGGATGTCAACTGTTCGCGTTTCGATATCGGCATGGCGATCATAACCCCACACTTTATTTAATAATTCATCGCGAGATACCGGCCGCTCATGCTGAGCGCTGAGATAAACCAATATATCCATTTCTTTACGGGTAAAATTCAATGGCTTGGCGTTAAATGTACCGCAGAGATTATTAATATCAATATCGGCACCATTGCTTAAGTGAATGGCGGTACTCTCGGTGTAGGCTTTTTGGCTCCGACGCAACACGGCTTGTATACGTAATATTAACTGAGCAACCGAGAATGGCTTAGCCACATAATCATCCGCACCCAGCTTTAAACCATGAATGATATCATCGTCAGAGCTTTTGGCCGTTAGCATAATAATAGGAATGTCTTTGTCTTGCTCACGCACGCGATCGCAAATGGTATACCCATCGACTTTAGGCAACATAACATCGAGCAATAACAAATCGTGTTTGCCGCTTAGCGCCTTATTAAGACCGACATCTCCCTGCTCTGCAACATCAACGTCATAGCCATGGAAGACTAAAACATCTACCAAGCCGGTACGAATGGCCTCTTCGTCTTCAACAACGAGTATTTTAAGCTTTTTGTCCAACGAGTAGGCCCTCTACCGCATGTTTCTCAGAAAATCTCCTTAGAAAGGAGGTAAGTATGAGGATAATACGGAATAGAGTGGCTAATTGTAAATTATTGGTAAATAAATCCTTACCTGTTATTACGAACCCAGAATATCAGTAATAGTCCTAGTCCAAGGGCAATTAGACCGCTGGTCACCCATAAACCATGTTCAAAATCATGAAGCATAATATGAGTATCCTCATGTCCGGGATGAGCAATGCCAGAAAAGCTTATTGTTAACAACATGATAAACATTAATATTTTCACCAGACTCTCCTATTGAATAATAATCAGGCGGTTTTTAACATGCCCGCTTCGATAATGAAATTGATAATATCCTGCAAACCTTCTTGTGATTTTAAATTGGAAAATACGAAGGGTTTATCTCCACGCATTTTTTTAGCATCACGTTCCATAACCTCTAAAGACGCACCGACAATAGGCGCCAAGTCTGTTTTATTAATAATTAACAAATCTGATTTGGTAATGCCAGGGCCACCTTTACGAGGAATTTTATCGCCTGCTGAAACATCAATAACATATAGCGTCAAGTCCGATAACTCCGGGCTAAAGGTCGCGCTAAGATTATCGCCACCACTTTCTATCATCACCATATCTAAATCCTGATGGCGCTGACATAATTCATCTACCGCGGCAAGATTCATGGATGCGTCTTCACGGATGGCGGTGTGTGGGCATCCCCCCGTTTCAACACCAATAATGCGATCTGCGCTTAGGGCTTCATGTTGGGTTAAAAAATTTGCGTCTTCTTTTGTATAAATATCATTGGTAACAACAGCAATATTAAACTGCTCGCGCATCGCTAAGCATAATTCTCTTAATAGTGCCGTTTTTCCTGAACCGACGGGACCACCGACGCCCATTCTCAATGTTTGTTTTTTCATTTCTCACCTTATAAAAGATAATTTTTCACGAACGAAATAGTCGCGAATATTGTGTTTCATGCCAGGCACTCGCCATGGCTAGACCTGGCAATGACGAACCGATTTCATGGTCATCCAGAGATTCAGCTACTTTAAGCACTGCTGGGACTTCTTCACTGAGCTGAATGAGCAAGGCTTGCGCAGCCGTTTGCCCAAGAGGAACTAATTTTGTTGCAGCAGCGACTTGATTCTCAAGCCAAGACCAAAGGTAACCATAGCAATGGACTCTTTGCTTATTTTCCAGTGGACAGCCGTTGCCGCAAAAGCAGCAACAAAACTCATTTTTCTTTTTGGTTTAGCATCAAAAAATAATAAAGGTATTTCAATATCAAGTTGTTTAATTAAACGAACGAGAGCAGAGCCCATCGCTGTTTCGGTTAAGAGTAATTCTTTCGTTTCTCTACAAGCAAGGGCATGGGCATTCCAATAATCAAAACTATCTTTTTGATTCTGTTGAACAGCGATAGCTAAGCGCATAAGGAGAGGCAAATCTGTTCTTGCTAGAGACTCATTCATGACGACACTTAGCCAATCTAAAGTATCGGATGAAGATTTTATCCAACCTGCTTCAACAGCGTATTCCAAGCCTTGAGAAAATGAGTATCCGCCAACGGGTAAACTGGCACTACTCAATTGCATTAACCGCAGCAGCGCCGGCTCAGTGGTGATGTTGATGGCCACCGGTATAGGCTCCTGACTCTGGAATAAAAATCGCATTGCTTTTTGTTAAGGTTAGCCCAAGTTGCTGCAATATTTCTTCTAATACATAATCCGGTTTTATTCGCAAACAGCATTCATCAATTTGAATTTTCACATGCCGATTACCCAAGTGATAACACGCTTTAGCAAAGCTTAGCCAATCGGAACAACGCGCCTCTACCACCTCTTCCTGGGCCCCCATTATTTCAATAATTTTTCCACACGCTGTTTTTAAATATTCTCCCACCGTCAATGTCTTACCCCGCTCTAAAAAAATACGGATCTCATTACCCTGTTGCGATTGCACTTTAAATCGACCCTTTTCTCGCATTGCATAATCTAAAATAATGGCATCATCAACCGAATGCGCATGATCAAGGCGCTCATAAACTTCTAATACTAATGGCTCAGAATTAACTTTCTTTTCAAGAATCATTTTTTCACCGTTATCGCATTCATTAAAACAAGCTATAAAGTTGAGACAAGGGTAGCTCTGTGGCAGGTTCGCAAGTTAATAACTCACCATCGGCTCTCACCTCATAGGTTTGTGGGTCTACTGTTACTATTGGCATATAAGTATTGTGTATCATATTAGCTTTGGTAATGATTCGTGTGTTGCGACAGCTCACCAACCTTCGCTGTAAACCGAAGCGAGTGTTAATATCGGCATTAATCGCCGCTTGACTGGTAAAGGTGACCGAAGTGTTGCGTGGTGCATCGCCAAAGCCGCCAAACATATAGCGATAGTGAACGGGTTGCGGCGTAGGAATGGAGGCATTAGGATCACCCATTTGTGCCGCAACAATAAAGCCACCTTTAATAATCATTGATGGCTTAATACCAAAAAAGGCCGGTTTCCACAGTACTAAATCCGCAAGCTTACCGGCTTCGATGGAACCTATTTCATGATCAATACCATGGGTAATAGCAGGGTTAATGGTGTATTTGGCGATATAACGTTTTGCACGAAAATTATCATTGCGCTCACTGTCTTCAGGCAGTGGACCTCGCTGCATTTTCATTTTATGAGCCGTTTGCCATGTGCGTGTCACGACTTCACCAACACGACCCATGGCTTGCGAGTCTGAGGCAATCATACTGAAAGCACCAAGGTCATGAAAAATATCTTCAGCGGCAATGGTTTCTTTGCGAATGCGAGAATCCGCAAAGGCGACATCTTCAGGGATGCTGGTATCAAGATGGTGGCACACCATTAACATATCCAAATGTTCATCAACCGTATTGATAGTATAAGGACGCGTTGGATTCGTTGACGAAGGCAAGACATTCGCTTCTCCACAAGCCGTAATAATATCGGGGGCATGACCACCGCCCGCACCTTCCGTGTGATAGGTGTGAATCGTTCGGCCTTTAAACGCAGCTAATGTATCGGCAACGAAACCGGATTCATTTAAGGTATCCGTGTGAATGGCCACTTGCACATCATATTTTTCAGCGACACTTAAACAATTATCGATACTGGCCGGTGTAGTGCCCCAATCTTCATGCAACTTTAATCCACAGGCACCCGCCTCGAGCTGTTCTTCTAGCGGTAAGGGAAGGCTCGCATTGCCTTTTCCCAAAAAACCTAAATTCATTGGCATAGACTCTGTTGCCTGAAGCATTTTGCCTAAATTCCAAGGACCCGGGGTACAGGTTGTTGCATTAGTGCCTGTTGCTGGCCCCGTACCACCACCTAACATGGTTGTCACACCAGACATTAATGCCTCTTCTATTTGCTGCGGACAAATAAAATGGATATGCGCATCAACTCCACCCGCCGTTAAAATTTGTCCTTCACCCGCAATCACTTCCGTTCCTGGGCCAACAATTATCGTTACCCTGTCTTGCACATCGGGATTACCAGCCTTACCAATACCAAAAATGCGTCCATCCTTAATACCAACATCCGCTTTCACAATCCCCCAGTGATCGAGGATAGTCGCATTAGTAATAACAACATCGGCAACATCAGCCGCTGGTCGCTGACTTTGGCCCATACCATCACGAATAACTTTACCGCCACCAAACTTCACTTCATCGCCATAGAGGGTGTAATCTTTTTCAACTTCAATCAACAGTGCCGTGTCACCCAAACGAACTCGGTCACCCACGGTGGGACCAAACATTTGCGCATAAGATAATTTATCCATCGAACTCATGATGATGACCCTTCTTTGCTTGTGTTTGTTTTATCGAGAGCCCCCATCACTTCACCGCGAAAACCATAAATAATACGATCACCGGCATAAGCAACCAACTCAACTTCACGATCTTGTCCCGGTTCAAAACGTATCGCGGTTCCAGAAGCAATATTGAGGCGCTTGCCTTTAGTTAATTCACGGTCAAATAACAAGGCAGGATTGGTTTCATAGAAATGATAATGAGAACCGACCTGAATGGGGCGATCACCACTATTTTCAACACGGATAGAAATTGTCTCGCGGCCTTCATTAAAAATAATATCGCCTTCATCAACGATTAATTCACCGGGGATAAATGACATGTTTACACTCCCATATTATTAAGTAGTCGGCCATGAAAAATGCAAGGCACATTGTAAATAAAAGAATAATCTTAAACCCAACAAAAATTTCGACCAATAAACCGATGTTAGGGCATTTTTCCTGGTCGGCTCGCTAGCTATGGACAGCTTGCCCAGCGGCGATTAGCCGCTGCGAGAAGCAAAAATACCAGCGAATCGACGTATTTGCGCCAGAATTTTTGCTTCGCCCCCTGAAAAAGCCATGAAGGCTTTTTCAGAGTTAACTAATTAAGGGGATTATGAACCGTGACCAATTTAGTTCCATCGGGAAAGGTCGCCTCTACTTGAACTTCGTGTACCAAATCAGCCACGCCTTCCATAACCTGATCAGCACTGAGTATCTCTTTGCCATAACTCATTAATTCGGCAACCGTTTTTCCATCACGCGCACCTTCCATTATCTCTAAGGTTAAATAGGCAACTGTTTCGGGATAGTTTAATTTTAAACCGCGCTTCAATCGTCGCTCCGCCAATAATGCAGCAGTCACCACAAGTAATTTATCTTTTTCTCTTGGTAGTAAATCCATCTTGTTATCCTCTTTTTCTTAACGCTTGCGCTTACACTCTGACTCTATGTCGCCCAGATACGTGGTTCACAGGCCTTTTTGGCGAGCAAAGCAAGTCGCAGTTTTCGCCACAATAAAACGAAAATCTGTCGACAAGCATAGGCACTGTTTCCCAAAAAACGGATAACACAAAAATCGTCAATCCAGGTAAGGGTTGCTTGTGCTTGCATATCAGCATTGCCGCTAATCATCAACCTCAACTCATCTGTCAATACTTCTCTTTCTTGTTCTACTTGTTTGCAAGGGCCCGCAACAAGAAAGCCACTCACTGCTTGTGATTGCATTCCCGCTTTAGCAGAAAAAAAAGCGTGATTGCTGGCATCATATTGCAAGTTATCAATAAAAACGGGCAAGCCATACTGATTAATTTGGTATCGCTGTTTAAAATAACCTTGATTAAAAGGCTCGCCACTCGCAGGCAAACCAAAACACGTGATTTCCCAGGCGGTAATGGCACTGTTATCGCCCAGTTCAAAATGCGTTTCCAATTCGGCAGCGGCTCCGCTGTATACAATGGTTTCCATTGGGAACCACTCTAATATTGCATTATTCTCAACATAAAGAATATTTGTTTGCTCTTGCACAGGAGACTTTTCTCTCGCGCGATATAATCTTGCCGCGCCTGGTGTTGTAATTAAGGCATGAGCACCTTCATGCACAGCAATATCGACGGATAAGGTATCTCCCGAAACTAAACCACCAGGAGGGTGCAATAAATAGATATGCGCACAGTTTTTACCTTCTGGATAAAAAGGTTTCTGAACATACAGAGGACCGATGTGGCGATTGCGCACTAAACGAGATCCGCGCTGCGTTTGAGCAATCGCTAATTGTAAGCCTGCTTGCCAATGCCAATTGGTATCAACGACTTTTTCAACACTTAGCAAACTTTTATGATTCATTGATAATGTCATAGTATAAATAACTTATTCAGGGCATCTCTAAAAATATTTCTGGAAAAAATCAAACCGCCAAATACTGTTTGATTAAGCCATCAGATAAATCCGGCATTCCACCTTTAGCGACAATACGCCCTTTTTCCATTAGTCTAAACTCCTTGCCTACTTTACGCGCAAAATTTAACTTTTGCTCAACTAATAGAACCGTCATTCCCTCTGTTTCATTCAGGTGAGTGATAACATGACCAATTTGTTGAACAACATTCGGCTGTATGCCTTCATTGGGTTCATCGAGTATTAATATTTTTGGATCAATCACTAGGGCTCGGCCAATCGCTAATTGTTGCTGCTGTCCCCCCGATAAATCGCCGCCCCGACGGTTTAACATTTCTTTTAAAACAGGAAATAACTCATATATTTTTTCAGGTATTACTTTAGCTTTATCTTTACGACAAGGAAGACCTAAGCGCAAATTTTCTTCTACCGTCAGTTGTGGAAAGATATCGCGGCCTTGGGGAACATACCCCACGCCCATGTAAGCTCTGTTTTCTGCTTTTTGGTTATTTATTTTTTTATCGTCGATGAAAACATTACCATTAGCCAGCGGTAACAAACCCATTAAACATTTCAATAAGGTCGTTTTGCCAACTCCGTTACGCCCCATGAGACAAACACATGAGCCTTTCTCTATATCGAGGTCCAAGTCCCATAATATTTGAGAGCCGCCATAAAGCTGATTTACACTTTCAAATTTAATCACGTATTAACCTTTATTTATTCTTCACCTAAGTAAACACGCCTAACTTCCGCGTTATTTTGTATTTCATCCATCGAGCCTTCAGCGAGCACCGAACCCTGATCTAGCACGGTAACATGCTTGGCAATACTTCTAACAAATTCCATATCATGCTCAACCACAACAACGGTATGCGAACCCGCTAATGACGTTAATAACTCAGCAGTATGCTCTGTTTCCTGTGCAGTCATACCCGCCACAGGTTCATCAACCAATAATAAACGCGGGTCTGATACTAAAAGCATGCCTATCTCTAACCACTGCTTTTGGCCATGAGAAAGCGCTCCTGCTAACAATGTTACTTGCTCCTGCAAACCGATAATCTGCAAGACTTCATCTATGCGATCACGCTGCTCACCGTTTAAGCTAGAAAAAATGGTTGGCACAATGGTTTTTTTTGTTTTTAAAGCCAGCTCTAAATTACTGACTACATCTAAGGCTTCAAACACGGTCGGTTTTTGAAATTTTCGGCCTATTCCCAATGTGGCAACTTCTGCTTCTGTCTTATTAAGCAAATTAATGGTTTGGCCAAAATAAGCCGTTCCAGCATCACAAGGCGTTTTTCCGGTAATCACATCCATAAACGTTGTTTTACCTGCACCATTTGCTCCGATAACACAACGCAACTCCCCATCATTAATATAAAGATTCAAATCATTCAGCGCTTTAAAACCATCAAAACTAACGGTTAATCCTTCTATATATAAAATGATATTTTTATCGACATTAATTTTAGGACTATCCGCACTTTCCAAATAAGGCCAAACTCGATCTCGCCTCCATGTTTCTCGTAATTGCTCTAACTGGCTCATACGCTTACCTCTGCCTTGGAATCATTTACCAAATCATTTTTTTCTGAGCGACTTTTTTTTCTACCTTGGCTAATCAAACCGACAACCCCCTTAGGCAAAAAGATAGTTACAACAACAAACAGGCCACCCAAGGCAAACAACCACGCCTCGGGAAACAAACCGGTAAAACGGGTTTTAGCAAAGTTAACCAACAATGCTCCCACTATCGCACCATATAAAGTACCACGACCACCCACTGCAACCCAGACAACCACTTCAATTGAATTCAATGGCGCAAATTCGCCAGGGTTAATAATACCTACTTGGGGTACATATAAGGCTCCCGCAATAGCAGCGAGCACAGCGGAATAAACAAACAGCCATACTTTATAGCTTTCTGTTTTATAACCAAGAAAGCGTGTACGAGCTTCCGCATCACGAATGGAAACAATAACCCGTCCGAATTTGGACTGAAGCAATACCCGACTAAGACAGTAAGCAAAGGCTAAGAATGCGGCCGTTATGACAAACAAACTCACCCGCGTGTTATCTGATTGAAGATCGAAACCCAAAATATCTTTAAAATCCGTTAAGCCATTATTGCCACCAAAACCCATTTCATTACGAAAAAAAGCCAGTAGTAATGCATAGGTTAAGGCCTGTGTCATTATTGACAAATAAACACCCGTAACACGGGAACGAAAAGCCAGCCATCCAAAAACAAAAGCTAATACACCTGGCACAAGAGCGACCATGATCACGGCAAACCAAAATTGATCAAAGCCATGCCAAAACCAAGGGAGCGCTTTCCAATTTAAAAACACCATAAAATCGGGTAACAGAGGATCGCCATAAACACCTCGATCACCGATTTGGCGCATTAAATACATACCCATACCATAACCGCCTAAAGCAAAGAAAGCGCCATGCCCTAGACTTAAAATTCCACAGTAGCCCCAGATAACATCGACCGATAGAGCAAGCAATGCAAAACATAGGTACTTTCCGAATAATGTCACGGTATAAGTACTAACATGCAAAGCAGAACTTTCTGGTATTGCTAGATTACCGATAACGACAGTCAATGTTGCCACAGCTAATAAACCAAGAAACCACTGACCGCCTTTATCACTTAATAAACTGTGACGAGATGATAGCGCTGAGGAAAGCGTACTCATTCTGCAGCTCTCCCTTTTTGTGGAAACAAGCCTTTAGGCCGTTTTTGAATAAATAAAATAATACCGACTAAAACGATAATATTTGCAAGCACTGCACCGGTGGCAGGTTCAAGAAATTTATTGAGCACCCCTAGAGAAAATCCACCTACCAAGGTTCCCCAAAGATTACCAACGCCACCAAACACAACCACCATAAACGAGTCAATAATATAGGCCTGACCTAAGTTAGGACCCACATTCGTAATTTGGCTCAATGCGACCCCCGCGAGACCCGCTATGCCCGAACCCAAGCCAAAGGTCATGGCATCCACCCACTCTGTGCGAATGCCCATACACTTAGCCATCGCGCGATTTTGAGAAACCGCTCTAACGTTTAAACCAAGCGATGTTTTTTTCAAGATTAATTGCAAGACAAAAAATACAACTAGCGCAAAAATTAATATATAAAGACGATTATAAGTAATAGAAAAAATAGGATTAATTTCTAAAGCGCCACTCATAAAATCGGGCGTTTGGACTTGACGGTTTAGTGGAGAAAAAACACTTCTAACAAGCTGTTGCAGGATTAAACTAATCCCAAAAGTGGCTAACAAGGTCTCTAGAGGACGCCCCTTTAGAAATTGAATCACGCCTCTTTCAATGAGAATGCCAACACAAGCAGAGACCATAAAAGCAGCAGGAATAGCGACAAGTATGGATAAAGCGATATTGTTTGGCATGAGCAACTGAATAACATAAGTCGTGTAAGCGCCCAACATAATCATTTCACCATGGGCCATATTAATCACACCCATAACACCAAAAGTAATCGCTAAGCCTGCGGCCACCAACAGTAAAACAGACCCCAAACTTAAACCAAAGAATAGCGTTTCTATATAACTATAGAGTTTAATATTAGACTCAATACTTTCTAATGTTTTATTCGCTGCATTGATTACATTAAAATCAGTCTCTTTGTAACTACCATCATCATTTTTTTCTAGCAATGCTAGTATTTCATTGCGAACAACCGGCTCCAAATTACCAGATAAACTTTTTAAGGCATGCAATTTCAGCTCAACACCCTCACCTTTTAATTTCGATACAGCTAAAGCGGTATCAATCGCCTCAAGAACACTTTTATTTTTTTCCTGAGCCTTCGCTTTTTCTAGCAAAGCTATATTCTCAGACGTCAATTCCTCTAACAAATTGGCAACCGCCTTTTTTCGCAAAGTGGATTTCTCACTAAACAAGGTGATCCGAGAAATCATTGTACGCAACTGAGAGCGTAAACTATTATTGGTTCTTATTTTTTTAATTAATTTTTTATCTTTAATATTTTTTGAATTACCATCAAAAATACCCGTTAGCATATACGTTTTATCTTCAAGCCTCTCCACATTCACTAAACGCTTACTATCGACCTCATAATATAAATCGCCGCCCAGCAAAGCTTGAAATAGAGGTAAAACTTCTTCCCCACCTTTCAACTCTAGCTCTTCAACAATACTTGATACCTCTCTGAGACTTGTATCGACCAGCTTTTGAGCAATATCTTGCAGTGATAAATTTTTTTCTTCTGTGCTAGTTATTTCCTGATCAGCTAACTCATCATTTTCAGAAAAAGTATTCACTGAAAAAAATAGAGAAATAAAAAAGAGAAATATAAGGGAGTAAACTGATACTACTTTCATAGTGTTCCACTTAAATAAAGAAGCTGGTGTTTTATAAAATACTAACAAGAGACTTTAAAAAAGCACATAGAACTAAATCAACATGGTGATTAGTTGTGGCATCTCGCGAAGGCGGGAATCCAGGCATTGATTAATATCTTTAAGTCTGGATCCCTGCCTTCGCGGGGATGACAATGTATTTTTTATAATTGCCTCGCTAGCAAAAGAGAGAGGGCAATACCTCTCCCTAAATCATTAAGCTATATGCTTAATAATTTTGGCCAGAACACTTCTTCGTTTCGGTATTGTAATTACCACAGTTAATTTTAGGGTCTTTCCAATCGGAGATAATTTTGGCACTTTCTGGCAAGTGGTCCGTCCACGCATCCCCTGGCACTTCATCCGTAGAAGAGACAATTTCGAATTGACCATCTTCTTGTATTTCGCCAATCAGTACAGGCTTAGTAAAGTGATGATTCGGCAATACTTTAGCGATACCGCCGGTCAAGTTAGCCACCTCTATGCCGTACATTGCTGGGCGAACTTTATTAACCTCTGTAGAACCGGCTTTTTCTACCGCTTTTACCCATGCTTTAAAGCCAATATAAGTCGCCTCCATTGGATCGTTAGTCACACGCTTGTCATCTTTAATAAAGGCTTTCCACTTTTTGATAAATTCATCATTGGCATCTGACTCGGCACTTTGAAAGTAATTCCAAGCAGCCAAGTGCCCTAACAAAGGAGCGGTATCAAAGCCAGACAATTCTTCTTCACCAACTGAGAAAGCAACGACCGGAATATCTTCAGCAGAAATACCCTGGTTACCTAACTCTTTGTAAAAAGGAACGTTAGCATCACCGTTAATGGTGGAAACAACGGCCGTCTTTTTACCAGCACTACCAAATTTTTTGATAGAAGAAACAATGCCTTGCCAATCAGAGTGTCCAAAAGGTGTGTAATTAATCATGATATCTTCTTCTTTTACACCTTTTGATTTTAAATAAGACTCTAAAATTTTATTGGTAGTACGTGGGTAAACGTAATCTGTTCCCGCCAATACCCAACGCTTAACGCTTAAGTCATTCATTAGATAATCGACTGCTGGGATGGCCTGCTGATTAGGTGCCGCCCCAGTGTAAAATACATTTTTTGATGACTCTTCCCCTTCATATTGCACGGGATAAAATAACAAGCCATTAAGCTCTTCGATCACAGGCAATACTGATTTACGTGATACCGATGTCCAGCAACCAAAAATTACATCAACCTTATCTTTAGTTAATAACTCACGTGTTTTTTCTGCGAAGAGAGGCCAGTTAGATGCAGGATCAACCACTACAGGCTCAAGTTTTTTACCGAGAAGACCGCCTTTTTTATTTTGTTCTTCTATCATCATTAATACGGTATCTTTCAGCGTTGTTTCACTGATGGCCATTGTGCCCGACAGCGAATGAAGCACGCCAACTTTAATCGTATCTGCCGCCATAGCGACCGATGTAGCCAGCGATAACACACAGGCTGATAGTAATTTTTTCATTGCATCTCCCCAGAGTAGATAATTGTCGTATTGAACAAAAGTAAGTAAAAGCTACATGGCCAGTGGCCACTACAACCTCGTTATCTATTATTCATTTCTACTCTGTTTTGGATATAAGGCTAAAACACGCCCCCTATACGTCATTTGACGTATTGAACTCTCCCGAACTCGTGCAATTTGCCGATTCTGCTCTACACTAAAATAATCACATTTGCTTGGATTAACTATGACTCAGCTGCCACCTTTTGACCCCACAATTGATCAAGAAAGTGCTGAAGACGTCATGTCGAGCTTCGAGGATCATTTTGAGGTTCTACAGGTCTCACTCAATAAACTCATGAATAACACTGGGGATTTAGACCTACTCAATACCGCATTTCGCTCAATGCATTCCATCAAAGGCAATGCTGCCATGCTCCAAATTGAGCCTCTAGTGAGCTATACTCACGCGATTGAAGAAACGATGGGGGCCATCCGAGCAGGTTATTTTTCTGCTAACCAAACGCTATGTGAGCTATTGCTAACTTCCATCGATAGACTCAGAGAACTTCATGGAAAGTATCTTTACAATAGAGACACATCTTCCATTAATGAAAAAGGCATTATCGAAGCCTTCATTAATATTGCCCAGGCACGATCAGAAGATAAGGTAGCCTCTCTGTGTCATGAGTTAATGAAAATTTTCGCCCCTGAGCCAGAAAATTCAAGTAACAAAGATCTAACTTCAGAGCCTCCAATAATTAAAATTGAATTAGAGAATATTGGGCAACATAGAGACTACCTTGACTTATCTGCACAACAAGAAGAAGACATGATGTTTTTCAGACTGCTCTCTTTACAGGTTGATGAGCAGAACGATTTTTGGGAGAAACGGAGCGATATATTACTTTACCTTGCCCTCAAAACAGCTCCATTGAGCGACAAAAATATTGACATGATCCAACTCGCGGCCGCTGTATACATGCATGATGCAGGTATGGCCTTTGTTTCTGACAGTATCGTCAATAAAAATACTCGCCTGAATACCCTGGAGGCTAAAAAACTACAGCAACATCCTATATGGAGCTACAACCTGCTCAAGCGCATGCCCGGTTGGGAAAGTGCCAGTGAAATGGTACTGGGACACCATGAACGCATTGATGGGGAAGGCTACCCCTACCAGAAAAAAGGCGATGAAACACCCGATGGAGCCAAGTTATTAGCCATTATTGACGCCTATTATGCGATGACCCATTTGCGAGCCGATCGCCCTCATCGACGCTCCATTATTCGAGCCATCTCAGAAATTAACGCCTGTGTAGATACACAATTTTGCTCTTATTGGGTCAATTTATTTAATCAAGTGATCAGAACTGAAGTTAAAAATGGTATTTTCTGATCGTCGAAGCGGACCCCCAATCAATAGAAAAATCAAAATAAATTTATTAAATCAATCGAAATTAGCTATATTAAACTCGCCTTAAATAATAAAAAAATGCGATTCGCTAACTTTTAGGTCTAAAAATCCTTTTAATCCTTCTGCGCTGGGCGTAAAATGCCGCACCACAGCATCTGCTTCTTTGCAACTTAATCTAGAGGCAGACGCTATCAAGTACCCCAACAAGATGTGACTCATCGTGAGCCTGCGGTAATGTGGATTTTGGCTCAAAGTAACTACACTAGTTCGATAATAAGGAACGACTATGTCAACGCTACCCAAGATCTATCGGTATCTTATCGCCTGTTCTATCAGTTTCTGCAGCATGGCTCTGCATGCCGAAGAACCTCATGAAATTTCACTAGAATCGACTCTTGTCGGTGATGGCAATATGCAGCCTGCCACAACGTACATAGTGACATGGGACAAATCTCCCTCACCTGACTTTTTGAAATGGGACCCAGAACAAAAATTTAGCGACGATACCCTCACTGTTATAGACAGAAAAGAGCTCAATCGTTCAGCCGATTTCTATAAGAGTACGATGATGGAAAGCATCAAATAATACATTTCCAAGCAAAACATCTCTTATACGCCCAGCAAGTGCTGGGCGAAAAAAAATAAACATGACTTAGATACTAAGATTCGATATGCTTACTGCCTACGGTGGTGGTATATAGGCGATCGTTTTATTTTCTCTTTTTCAAGGCACCGTATTCCTCGCCCAATGTAGGAAAACGGTCATGTATATCCCTAAAAACTTTGAACAACACGATGTCAGTAAACTAAAAGCACTGATAGCAGAGTACCCTCTCGCCACACTAATCACTCACTCCGAACAAGGTCTAGTAGCCAATCATATTCCATTTATTTTTGAATCATGCAATGGAAGAAATCATCTTCAAGGGCATATCGCTAAGACAAACCCATTGTGGAAAGAAGTTAAAGATGGATCAGAAATCTTAGCTATTTTTCATGGACCGGATTGTTATATATCCCCGAACTACTACCCAACTAAGAAAGAGCATGGAAAAGCTGTTCCGACGTGGAATTATGTCGTCGCCCATGTAAAAGGCTATCTGTCTTTTATACACGATCTAGAATGGAATCTAAACATAATCAATAAACTAACCGAACAACAAGAAAGCAATCAAAAAAAACCCTGGTCGACTAATGACGCCCCGAAAGACTATATAGAAAAAATGTTATCCGCTATTGTCGGTGTCGATATACATATTCACTCGATAACAGGAAAATGGAAAGCCAGTCAAAACCAAGCCAATATTAACAAGCAAGGTATTATTGATGCGCTATCCAATAGCGATCAAAACGAGCACCACACAATGGCCAATTTAGTGAAAGAACATACAGGGAAAGTCTAAAATTTATGCCTTTCACACCACTACATATGGGCCCAGGGGTTTTGATTAAATCAATCTTACAAGGCAGTTTTAGTTTGATGATATTTGGCTGGACACAAGTCATTATGGACATTCAACCACTGATTGTAATCCTTTCTGGAGAAGGCCACTTACATGGCTTCTCCCATACCTATATAGGAGCAACATTACTTGCTATATTTTCTGCAATCAGTGGAAAATATTTGTCGGAAATTGGGCTAAGGATGTTAACGCTAGACAATACTAACTCTATTATCATTACAAGACCGCGTCCAAGAATTAACGTTTTTACTGACACTCAATAGAGGTTTTCTAAATGCCACACTGTATCATCGAATGTTCAAAAATATTCTCTGAAAAAACTAAAGAATTAGTCAAAGCGGCTCATCTAGGCGCTGTTAATTCTCAGCTATTCAATAAAGAAGACATCAAGAGTAGGGCTATTACCTATGAACACTACCAAACCGGCACATCGAATATTCCTTTTATTCACGTCGTCTGCAAATTACTATCGGGTAGAAATGATGAACAGAAACTCTCCTTAAGCCGCTCTATTTTGTCAGAAATAAAGAAGCTAGACATTGGACCATGTGCTATTACGGTAGAGATTATTGATATTGACGCCAACTCTTACACGAAGGAAATTATCTAAATTATAATTTTAAAGGAACCCTCGCTGTTTAATTTTTTTGCACGATCAAACTACCTATTGAATATCCTGCACCAAAAGAACAGATCAATCCCATATCTGCTGATTGCAAATCTTTATGGTACAAGTTAAAGGCAATTAATGACCCTGCCGATGCAGTATTTGCATACCGATCTAAAACAATCGGCGCTTCTTCAGGACTTGCTACTCGCCCTAATAACTGTTTTGTAATTAAGGTATTCATATTTATATTGGCTTGATGTAACCACCATCGTTTAACATCATCTGGAGATAAATGATGCTGGGCAAGGTGGTCACCTATATGTTTTGCAGCCATTGGACAAACCTCTTTAAATACCTTTCGCCCTTCTTGGTGAAAAAGCTTATCCGCGGCATAAGGATCTGCATCCGTAGCATGGCTCACATAACTAAAATTAGACCGGATATTATTTGAAAATCGTGTTAGCGCTTTTGTACTCAAAATTTTATAGCTGTGCACAGAACTGCACGTATCCTCAGATTCAATCACCGTTGCAGTTGACACATCACCAAAAATAAAATGACTATCACGATCGCAATAATTAACTTGCGGGGATGTCAATTCAGGGTTAATCGTTAATACAACTTTTGCTGTGCCTGTAGATACCATCTCATAAGCTCTCTGCAGCGCAAAAGTCGCCGCCGAGCATGCCACTAACATATCAAAACCAAAACCTTGAATACCCAGGGCTTCTTGCACCTCTATAGCAATAGCGGGATAGGCGCGCTGAGTATAGGCACAAGAAACAATAACGGCATCGATATCTTCAGCTCTTTTATTCGCCTCTTTAAGTGCAATCTTAGCGGCATTCACCGCCATCTCAGCTTGGTGTGATAATTCATTATCGCTACGCTCTGTTAATGCGGGGCGCATGCGATGGATATCTAGAATTCCTTCTTTACAAAATACATAACGTTGCTTGATACCGGATGCTTTTGCAATAAAATCAGCAGATGAGTATGGCTTAGCTTCAACCTCACCCATCTCAATCGCCTTGGCATATTGGATGTTATATTTTTCAGCCCATGCATTATAGGACTCAACAAGCTCTTCATTACTAATGGTGTATTCTGGATTCCACAAACCCGAACCACTTATGACTATATTTTTCATCATTCACGCTTCCATAATTTGTATTTTTCAAAAAAGCACGCTAGAAGTGCCATTTATTTTAATTGTTGAATCAGGCCTGCCCAGACTTCCTGGCTTTTACTTTCATTTAACCAAGAGCAAATTTTCTCTTTTGCCTGTTTCGGTTCTTTTGCCAAAATAGTTTCACATTGATCAGGCGCGGCATAAAGACTTACTAAGAGGGCCTCGAGATTAGGGCGGCTTAAACGATAACCATTTTTTGCAGCCAATTTAGGATCTGGCTCATGTGGGTTGGTAAATTTAACGGATGTTGGCATCATCCAATGTGTACCCATGCCACCGCGAGTTCTAAAAAAACGTGGCATTGATAAATAATGGAGCGACAATGAGGTTGACACTTTAAAATCTCCAGAATCGCAATCTTGGTTAATATTTTTATATTGTTGTCTGACATCTTTTAACAATTCTTGATACAACTGATTAGCAATCGGTAAACTGCCTCCCAGAGCGGTTTCCATACCTCGATTGTTATCATAATCAATCGACGATGCAGAGGCTTCAGCAACGACAATATGAATATCAGGCAAACATTGATTCGGATATTTTTTTTGAAAAACCGTCAATCCACTCTGAATAGAATATAGCAGTGATAAAATTCCTCTATTTTCCACAGCACCACCATCCGTTGCATAATAATTGCTTTCCTTTATCTCATCATTTTTATCGCTTACTTCTTTTGTCACCACCAATGAATTAGAAAAGACTGGGGGAAAATTTGCATTAAGCGCTCCGGCAGTCGTTAACGGCATATTGCCATCTTGAATAATTTCATATTTAAAGAAAATATCTTCAGCATCAATATCTGTCGGATATTTTTTAATAGTATCCGATGTCGGAAAAGCCCCCAGCTCAGTCAAGTTAGTAAAAGCCAAACGGCTACCACCATGAACGGTATAAAAATGTGGGTTATCATTTTCATGATTTTTATACAATACGCGCAACTCTCTCGAATAATCATAAGAATGTGCTACTAGAGCACTGTTCAATACCAAACCAAAGGTATCTAAATCACCAAAGACTTGATCCACACTTGATTCCGATCGAAAATTTCTGGCTAGACTTTCTGCGAGTAAGGTACCATTAGAAACACCTCCCGCAATACGCCACTCCGCAGTTCCTTGAATGACATCTTTTATAAAAGGACGCGATATTTTCTCAAAATAACATTGCCAATGCTGTTCTCGGTTGCGATCAAACTGATAAAAGGGATCTCCGAAAGTATAAGGACATATAAATGAGGATTGATTCTTTGCTTTTTCTAACACTGGCTTTTTTAATAGAGAAGCATGATGATAAGCAAAGTATGCAAGAGAAACTCCACCACCAGATACACCACTCCCCATAACTACATTATCGATATGATCCAACTTATACAAACCATAAAGTACAGATGCGGTATAAAGTGCAGCTCGTGTCCCACCACCAGATGATGCTATCAATATTGCGGGTTGTTTATTATTGGCTTGTTGAAACAGCTTATCACTTAAAGAAAAATTGACGGTATTTTTTTCAGTAAAATCTGCCGTCCATACAGGTTTCTGATCAGAGCTATAATTCGCCAACCAGAAAAATGTGAGAACTGCTAAAACGAGAAGTATATTTAACGTGCTGAAATAAATATGTATCAAACGACTAAAATGCCGATATATTGCTCTAGCCCTTACACGGTTATCAGCATTACCCTGACCCGATGGACTATCTAGCAAACAAGAAAATAGTGTTTCTCTATCATAAGATTCATAACCATATCCACCTTCTGGGTCATTTTCTATTTTTCCGGTTACCAAGAATCGATCAATACCATGAAACTGTAAATAGCGATTATTTTCTTCAATTCGGATATCGTCTCTTTTTGCATTTGAATCAATATCATATCGAATTCGTCCATAATCACAGTCGGCACCAAAAATAGGTAACAATGCCTCATTAAAACTTCGATTAGCCCAATACTCGTAAGAAAGGCAATAAAAATATAATGCCACAAAATAAGGAATAACCGTTAATGGAGTACCGTCCATAACCGTAGTGATATAACCAACATCCATTAAACGCGCGATAGCCAGCGCAATAACAAGAATGGAAACAACAAACATACCACCGCGCATAGAAACGGCGGTGATTAACTGCAGCATATTATTCCAACGTGAATGCAAACTTCCCCAAAAAGAAAGTAGAAACGCGAATAATAATGCGGCTCCTAGCAACCAGTAAGACATACCAGAGCCCACATCGCTCATAAATAGAATTAACAGAGAAGGTAAAAGCAATAAATGAAAAGGGTAATGGGTCACTGCGGCTAAGGCAGCGTAAAATGCTTTGCTATGTAATAGCTTAGGCACTTTGGGCTTTTTAAATAACTCAGTATGGATTAATGCTTCTTGAAAAAATGGCTTATTGTCTCTGATAAATTGCCTCAATACTAAAGCGGCAAAAGGTTTAGCTAGCCATGCAAAAAGTAACAAGATAAGTCCAAAAACAAAAAAACCATGGTAGTAAATGGTATTATCGGCTTCGGTTGCATTTTTATCGGCAAAGGTAACAATAAACAAAGCAATGATGCCCAATAGCGAGAGATGGTATAGGCGTACATTGTCTCCCTTTGAACTCAATCTTGGTAAAAAAATAATCGCAATCATTAATGCTAGAAAAAACGCTAACATCAACATATTTTTCCAGCCAAAAGGGCTCACCTGAGTGTCATACAAAGATGGAAAATAAGCCATGATGGCATCCCATGTCGGGCCATATAGGGAGGTGTATGCAGTTACTGCCATTAATATAAGTACTGAAGCACCATGACCGGAAACGTGCCAAAATTTACCGTTAGGATAATAAGCATTATTGAGCAATTAATCGATTTGACGTAATCTTTTGTCTATAAAGATAGGGATGCGATATAAAATTAACTGCGAGAAAAAAGAAAGTATTTTTTTAATATACGAATTAGAACGTGATGACATACCAAGACCTATCGTTTTTAGGGCGCCTCTAAAAATTGTCCTTTATTGTATTGGGCGCCTCACTATGTATTTATTATTTAGGGATCATATTATCCCTTACTAACAAGGAGCTTAAAAAGAATAGGTTGAGTTAATGTAATATAAATTTTCTTTCGTCGTCGTCATTCCCGCGAAGGCGGGAATCCAGGCATTAATCAATACATTTAAGTCTAGATCCCCGCCTTCGCGGGGATGACAATTATATTCTTTTTTAGTGTCCTGGTAGTACAGGGATAATATGATCCGCTTGTTAATAAGACAGGGCTTCTTAAACCCCCATTTTCTCAAAAACAGCATTGATCATCGATTGTGCTTCATCAATAATCTCTTGAAGATGAACTTCGCCTTTAAAGCTTTCTGCATAGATTTTATAAACATCTTCTGTCCCTGAAGGGCGGGCAGCAAACCAAGCGTTTTCTGTGGTCACTTTTAACCCACCGATAGCGGCGCCATTACCTGGAGCGTGTGTCAATTTAGCTATAATCAGATCACCCGCTAAATATTCAGCTCTAACGCTGTCAGCATTTAGATTTTTTAATGCATTTTTTTGTCGACTCGGTGCTGGCGCATCAATACGTTGATAGACGGGTGAGCCGAATTGTTTTGTTAATTCTAAATAGTATTGACCTGGATCTTTTTGAGCAACAGCAGTAATCTCTGCGGCTAACAACGCTAAAATAATACCATCTTTATCCGTTGACCAAACGCTACCATCTTTACGTAAAAAAGAAGCACCAGCACTTTCTTCACCACCAAAACCAAACTCACCTGTATACAAACCTTCAACAAACCACTTAAACCCAACGGGTACTTCTGCTAATTTTCTTTGTAGAGAAGCTGCTACACGATCAATCACACTCGATGACACGAGTGTTTTACCGATTTTTAATTCTGGCGACCACTGAGGGCGATGAGTAAATAAATAATGGATAGCAACAGCTAGATAATGATTGGGATTCATCAAACCGATAGAGCGCGTCACAATACCGTGACGATCGTAGTCAGGATCATTACCAATCGCAATATCAAACTGATCTTTTAATTGAATTAAACCTGACATTGCGTAAGGGCTTGAGCAATCCATACGAATCTTTCCATCCTTATCCAGAGGCATAAATGCAAACGTAGGATCGATAGTGCGATTAACTAATTTAATATTAATCCCATAAGTCTTCGCGATAACATCCCAATAGGCTAGTCCTGATCCACCGAGAGGATCAACACCTATCGTTAAGCCTGAATTGGCAATGGCTTCCATATCGATGACATTAACAAGGTCATTAACGTAAGGCTGAATAAAATCATATTCTGTAACTAACGCGGATTCCCAAGCCTCACTAAAGGCAATTTCTTTGACGTCAACATTACCTTCACGAATAATTTCATTCGCTCGCTCTTGCACCCATGTTGTGATATCGGTATCGGCTGGCCCGCCATTGGGCGGGTTATATTTAAAACCACCATCTTGTGGCGGATTGTGCGAAGGGGTAATAACAACACCATCAGCGTGCGCTTCCTCAGAATGAACTTGCTGATTGTAATTTAGGATAGCATGAGAAATAACGGGCGTTGGTGTATACCCTCTACCGGCTTGCACCATAACATGCACACCATTTGCTACCAAGACTTGTACGCTGGTGATAAATGCACATTCCGATAAAGCATGTGTATCAATACCTAAAAAGAGTGGGCCATTAATTTCATTTTGCTGTCGATATTCAACTAAGGCCTGACATATTGCTTGAATATGCACTTCAGTAAAAGACCCGTTAATGGAAGACCCTCGGTGACCTGAAGTACCAAAGCTAACCAAACTTTCTTCGCCAGGTTGTTGTGTGTAATACTCACTTACCAACCGAGGAATATTAATTAAATCTGATGCTTGTGCTGGCTGACCTGCTCGTTCCGATACGCTCATAATAGTACTATTAAAATTTAGAAAATTGACAAAAAAATTTGCGCGAAAAGCATCTTGCTTTCGCACAAAAAATTCCGACAGAATAAGCCACCTATCACCGTTTTAACGTATTCTTCTTGAGTGGCCTATCAATAAAGATAGTGACGTAAAGAATTAATTAAAAGGATGGCGCAATACAATCGTTTCAACTCGGTCCGGTCCAGTTGAAATAATATCAACCGGTGCACCGACTAAACCTTCAAGGCGTTTAATATAGGCAATCGCATTTGAGGGTAAGTCTTCTAGTGTTTGAATGCCAAAAGTATTTTCCTGCCAACCCGGCAGCTCTTCATAAACGGGAACAATTTTATTCCAACCTTCACTATCAAAAGGCACGCTTAAATCGTTGCCATACTGATCCCGATAACCAATACAAATATTAACCGTTTCCAAACCATCTAATACGTCAAGCTTGGTTAAACAAATACCTGAGATAGAATTAATGCGGATGGCATGTTTTACGGCTACAGCATCAAACCAACCCGTACGACGCTTACGCCCTGTGGTAGCGCCATATTCATTTCCTTTAATACCTAAATGCTGTCCCACCTGACAATCTAGTTCGGTAGGGAAAGGACCAGAGCCAACTCGGGTCGTATACGCTTTAGTGATACCCAACACATAATCCAAATACATAGGCCCCATACCAGAGCCAGTGGCAACGCCACCCGCTGTTGTATTTGAGGAAGTCACAAAAGGATAAGTACCATGGTCGATATCCAATAATGAGCCTTGAGCACCTTCAAATAAGATACTTTCACCACTTTCTCGTGCCGTGTGTAGGGTATTAGTAATATCTTCAACGAGTGGTTTTAATTCTTCGCCCCAAGCTAAGGCATCGGCTAAGACTTTTTCATAATCCAATGCCTCCACTTGATAATATTGCGTCAAAGAAAAATTATGATACTCCATCACTTCTTTTAACTTTTCAGCGAAAGATTGCTCATCAAATAAATCACCTAAACGCAAACCTCGGCGCGCCACTTTATCTTCATAGGCCGGACCAATACCACGCCCCGTTGTTCCTATCTTGGCATTACCGCGCTTGATTTCACGCGCCTGATCAAGAGCAACATGATAAGGCAAAATTAACGGACACGATGGCGATAATCGCAAGCGTTCGCGAACAGGAACACCCGTGCTCTCTAAGCCTTCCATCTCCTTTAACAATGCATCGGGAGCAAGCACAACGCCATTGCCAATCATACACTTCACGCCTTCGCGTAAAATGCCTGATGGGATTAAATGCAATACAGTTTTTTTGCCGTCAATAACTAAGGTATGACCTGCATTATGCCCCCCCTGAAAACGCGCAACCAGCGAGACTTGATCAGTAAGCAAATCAACGATCTTACCCTTACCCTCATCACCCCACTGGGTTCCTAACACAACGACATTTTTTCCCATACCTTTCTCTCAACAATAAAACGGTAAAAATAAATAATTCTATGGGGCGATTGGCTTAACAGCAAACTCGCCGTTTTCTTCAACCAATTCTCTATCACATACTAATTCAGTAAAATCCGGCTTTTGTGATAAACCGACAATCACCCGCTCTCCTGAAGCTCTCAACGCTTGTATTTTTTGCCATTGAGCGTCATCACTTGAAGGCGCTGCATAAATACCAGCGGGTAATGTTGGCAACTCAAGTAACGATACAACAGAGGTAAGATTAATACCAAAACCCGTTGCCGGGCGCGCACGACCAAAGACTTCTCCAATGTGGTCGTAACGACCACCATTTGCAACAGCATCACCAAAGCCATTGGCATATGCGGCAAATACCAGACCAGTATGGTAGCGATAACTACGCCATTCACCTAAATCAAAGTAGATATTTACCTTGGGATAGCGAGTACAAATAGTTTCTCGAATCGCCTCAAGCTCATCTATAGAGGCGGCAATTTCAGCAGGGGCGTCTGCCAATAATTCACGAGCTAATTTTAATACAGAAACATCCCCACAGAGCGTAGGCAAAACCGATAACCAAGGTTTAGATTGTGATAATGTAATATTGTGTTCAACCCACTGCTGAATATCATTGACGTCTTTCTTTTGTAACAGAGAAAGGTATTCGCTCTCTTGATCATTTGTTAAAGGAAGCTCTTCTAATAGCGCTCTCACAATGCCAACATGCCCCAAGTCTAAGGTGATTTCTGGAATAGAGACCTTTTCCAAGGATTCCAATAAAAGTGAAATCACCTCAATATCTGCATCTAGTCCAGCTTCACCAAATAATTCAACGCCGACTTGTAATGGGGTACGAACGGCCAATGGCGACTTTGGTTTAGCGTGCAATACATGATCAGCATAACAAAGGCGATTGGGTCCATTTTTAATACGGCTATGGGCATCAATGCGAGCAGCTTGAGGCGTAATGTCCGCACGCAGACCCATTAGTTTGCCAGATAATTGGTCGGTAACTTTTAGAGTTAAGAGGTTAAGATCGCCACCCATACCACTCAACAAAGAATCAGTAAACTCCATTAACGGAGGGATCACTAGTTCATAGCCCCAACGACTATAGAGGTCCAATAAACTACGACGCAAGTGCTCAACTCCCTGCGCTTCGGCAGGAAGAATTTCCTCAACGCCTTCTGGTAACAACCAACGTTTTACATTCATATACTTTGTTACTTTTGCTTTATCACTTTATAAAATATCGACTTAATCAGTTAACCAAATACAATAAGCCAAGGCCTAGCAACATACTCACCAGCCCCATAACCCGCAACTGACGATCACTAATATTTGCCAATGTAGCAACCAAATTTCGCCATTTAGAAGGATACAAAAATGGAATCACGCCCTCTAACACTAGCATCAAGGCAAAAGCAGCTAACAATGTTTCCCACATAGAAGAGACTCATTCGTTGTTCAAAGATCACCGGCCCGCAATCATACTACAGAAATACCCTCCTCCATCCATAACATGCCCTGCTCGAACGCCATGGAAGGCGGAAGTGCCGATCATGCAGGAGCATTTATCGGCCCGTCCATCCATGGAGGGCATGCCCTGCTCCTGCGCATCCATGCGCCCGCAGGATACCGTCCATCCATGGACATAAAAAAACCGAGTCGTTTGACTCGGTTTTTGGGATTTTATCACTTTATGATGCTAGTTTGTAGAATTCACAAGCAATCTATTGCGTTTTATTACCTTGGGGATCCTTCAAATAACGGAAAAAGTCGCTATCAGGATCAACTAGCATCACATCTCCCTTGTTGCTGAAGGTAGACTTATACGCGTTAAGACTGCGTAAAAAACTATAAAATTCAGGGTTTTTATTATATGCATTGGCATAGATAGCGGTGGCTTTAGCATCGCCCTCACCCCGAATTAGTTCAGCATCACGATAAGCTTCAGCTTCGATTACCGTTTTCTGCCGATCGGCATCCGCCTCGATGATCTCTGCTTGCTCTTTACCCTTAGAACGATATTCACGGGCTTCTTTTTCACGGTCAGCAGCCATACGCTGGTAAACAGAATCACGAACATCATCAGGCAAGTCGATACGCTTAACCCGGATGTCAACGACTTCGATACCCAACTGCTCACCAACAGTGTCATTAATCACCCTAACCAAATCAGACATTAATTTATCACGTTCGCCTGATACAACTTCATGGAGCGTACGTTTACCTACTTCATTACGTAAGCCATCACTAATGCGATCTGCCAAGGTACGGGCAGCGCGGTTCTCCGAACCACCAGTAAAACGGTAGTAGGTACCTACATCTTTAATACGCCACTTGGTATAGGAGTCAACAATTAAGCGCTTATTTTGTACAGTAAAATAGCTTTCTTCAGGAGAATCTAAGGTCAAAATACGCCCATCAAAGCGAACCACTTGATCTGCTACGGGTATTTTAAAGTGCAAACCTGGCTTTGGATAAGCATCCTGTAACTTACCAAATTGCAATACCACTGCTTTTTGATATTCAGGAATAATGTAAATGACAGAAGATAAAATAATAACCGTCAGGCCAACAACAATAGCCGCAAAAATGCTTTTAACACTCATCAGCGAGCCCCCCTAGAATTACGACTACTTTGAGTGCGACGAATTTCTTCCGCAATGCGCTCGTTAATCTCTCTCAATACTTGAGGGGACAATTCACCACTGTCAGAACGCGTCAAATTCGTTGAGCCGCCTTGACCAATAATTTTATCGAGAGGCAAATACATCATATTATTGCCTCCTTCAACGTCAATTAAGACCTTAGAGCTGTTAGCCATAACATCCTCAATCGCATCAATATATAAGCGCTCACGAGTCACTTCAGGGGCCTTATTGTATTCAACTAATAATCGATTAAAACGCTCTGCTTCACCTTCCGCTTTAGCAATGACTTGATCACGATAAGCATTCGCCTCTTCGATTGCGCGTTGCGCTCGACCTCTCGCCTCGGGAACAACACCATTCGCGTAAGCTTGTGCTTCGTTTTTAAAGCGGGTTTCATCCTCTTTAGCTTTTACTACATCGTCAAAAGCACCTTTAACCGCTGAAGGCGGACGCCCTTCTTGGATATTTACTTGTACGATATTAATACCAGCACCGTAGCTATCAAGATACTGCTGCAAACGCTCTTCAATTTCTTCACCAATTTTCTGACGACCTTCAGACAACACCTGCTCTAAACCCGTTGAACCAACAACATGACGCAATGCACTATCGGTAGCCTGCTGCAAGCTGGTCTCAGGATTTCTGACGTTCAGAACGAATTGTTTGGTATCGGCAATGTTGTACTGTACCGTCAGAGGAAGCTCAACAATGCTTTCATCTTCCGTCAGCATTAAGCCACCGGTTTTGTATTGTTGCACCTCGGTAACGTTAACGGGATACACTTTATCCACCAACTTAGGGTTCCAATGTAAACCTGCCCTAACAATACTGTGAAACTTACCCAGACGAAGAATCACTGCCTCTTCTTTTTCATCCAGTTGATAAATTCCAGTAACCAAATAAACAACAAAGGCAATTAGCCCTAGAAGGCCAATCATAGATGCCGATATACCGGCACCACCAGAAGATCCACCACCGTTTTTTCTACCGCCTTTGCCACCAAATAGGTTATTGATTTTATCTTGAAACTTTTTTAATGCTTCATCAAGATCAGGAGGACCATCGTTATTTTTACGGCCACCCCATGGGTCCTGACCGTTACCACCCGGTTCATTCCAGGCCATAGCTTCTCTCCACTACTCTTCGTTTATTGTTAGTTACATCTATTGTTAGTTACATCGTTTTTTAAATTGATTGACACTTCAACGGAAGCGAAATTGTATCATAGGCCTATTTACGACAGCAGGGTCAACACAGATGCTTAAAACAATTACTGTTGCCAATGTTCAAGGGCCTTGCCTATTGTGGGGGCAACTCCTACCCATTCCAAGTGCTGAGGATGAATCGATTCATCGCTCAACAACTTACAGAAATCCATCTCGGGAATCAGGATAGCAAGCTCACTCCCACCTTCATCCAAATAGATTTCCTCCTGAACAACGCCAAAATTATACAACTTAGCCCGCAAACGTCCCATGGAATGATCGATAAGCAAACGCCCACTAACCATACGACGCGCTAAACGGGTGCTCATTACTTCTTGCAGCAGATCAATTCCTGCTCCTGTCTGCGCTGAGATCCATACGGCCACAGGCTGCCCAAGATCATCATAATCAATCCTTGGCTGATGGTCTGGAAGTAAATCCAATTTGTTATAGACCTTTAGCTGAGGAATATCACCTGCACCAATTTCATCCAGGACCAACTGAACTTGCTCGATATTGCGCGTTCGCTCCTCAGCAGCTGCATCAATAACATGCAACAATAAATCCGCATGCGCTGCCTCTTCAAGTGTTGCTCGAAATGCCTCTACCAAACGGTGGGGCAAATGACTAATAAACCCAACCGTATCAGCCAAGACAACTGGACCTATTCGATCTAACTCAAGCCTGCGCATTGTCGGATCCAGAGTCGCAAATAGCTGATCTTCAGCGTAGACTTCAGCCTTGGTTAGGAGGTTAAAAAGCGTTGACTTACCCGCATTGGTATAACCCACAATGGAAACCGTTGGAGTGGAGGCTCTAGTACGAGAGCGCCGCCCTTGGTCACGCTGCTTCCTAACCTTATCTAAGCGGGCTTCAATCGATTTAATACGAGCACGCAATAAACGTCTGTCAGTCTCCAGCTGTGTTTCACCGGGTCCGCGAAGACCAATACCACCCTTTTGGCGCTCAAGGTGAGTCCAACCTCGTATTAAGCGTGTTGACATATGTTGCAACTGCGCCAGCTCAACCTGTAGTTTCCCCTCATGAGTACGGGCCCGCTGAGCAAAAATGTCTAAAATTAAGCCTGTACGATCCAGCACTCGGCATTGCAGTACCTTCTCAAGGTTGCGCTCTTGGCTAGGTGACAGACTATGGTTAAAGATTACTAGGCGAGCATCATGCAAATTAACCAACTCAAGCAATTCATCTACTTTACCTGTACCAACAAAATATTTGGCATGGGGGGTGCTCCGTTGGCCTGTGACAAAAGCGACCGGATCACCTCCAGCGGACAGGACTAGCTCTTCGAATTCACGAGGATCATCGCTAACGTGTGCTTGAGACAGTTGCAGATGAACCAATATGGCCAGTTCACCTGACTTAGGACGGTCAAAAAACAATCAAAGATCTCTGGTGATAGCCTTACTCTTCGTCGGCTGTTTCATCTTCAGGGTTAACCAGTGGAACTCGCACTGCCCTCGATGGAACGACAGTAGAGATGGCATGCTTGTATACCATTTGGCTAACCGTATTTTTCAATAAAATGACAAATTGATCAAAGGATTCTACTTGTCCTTGTAGCTTAATACCGTTGACGAGATATATGGAAACAGGGATGCGCTCTTTACGCAAAACGTTTAGGTAAGGGTCTTGTAAATTTTGCCCTTTTGACATGATGTATTCTCCTTAAAGGAATGTTATATAAAATAAAAAATAGATATGTGGTTGGGGCTGAACACCCTTACTGTATCTTTATTAAGCGTTTTTTAGTTTGTCTTCGAGTAGAGAAGCGCAACTACCCTATTATATGGACTTTGTTGGTAAAAAGTTCAAGATAAATTCAACATTTTTTTTCAATGTGAGTTCGTTCATGTTTTCTCCCACCGAAATTGGGAGTAAATTCGGCCAACCTCTTAGCCATGTTATCTGTCGTTTAGCCAACTGCCTAGTTGCAGCGATACCCTTTTCCGTCATGGATGAGAAATCATACTCACCATCTAAATATTGCCATACCTGACGATAACCAACAGAACGCATCGAGGGCAAATCGAGGTGTAAGTCACTTCGCTGCCGCAACGCTTCAACCTCTTGAACAAATTCTCGCTCTAACATTGAGAGAAAACGTTTCTCTATACGCTGATGTAAGAGGGAACGGTCATCAGGCAAAAGGGCAAACTGTATCACTTCATATTGCTCTAAAAAGCTCAGTTCATCTTTTTGTCCTTGCTCTGCTCGATATTCACTCATTGTCTTACCCGTAGAACGATAAACCTCTAAAGCACGAGAGATGCGTTGAGAATGGTTAGGGTGAAGCTGTTTAGCATAATCAGGATCGACCAAACTCAGAGAGTGATGCATAGCAGGCCAACCCTGCTCTTTCGCTTCTTTACGTATAGCTTCACGTATTTGTATGTCTGTCTCAGGCATGTTCGCTAAACCATCAATTAAGGCTTTGAAATACATCATGCTTCCACCAACCAATATTGGCACCTTGCCATCAGAGAGACTGGAATTAATAGCAAGCTTTGCATCTCGACAAAATTCAGCAACGGAATAAGGCTCAGCGGCATCACAGATATCAATTAAGTGATGAGGATACTTTGTTAATTCTATAGCGCTTGGCTTAGCGGTGCCTATATTCATATCGCGGTAAACAAGAGCAGAATCGACACTAACGAGCTGTGATGGAAGATAGTCACTTAAAGCCATTGCCAAATCCGTTTTACCTGATGCTGTTGGCCCCATTAAAAAAATAACAGGTGGCTTGGCACTTGATTGCATCAAACAATAGACTCCAATAAATATAAGATTGTAAAAAAAATCACACTACGACATCTAGTAAAAAAGTTACCGGCCCATCATTGATCAAGGAAACCTGCATATTCGCACCAAACATGCCGTTCGCAACCGTTAAGTTGTACTCGCTTGCCAAATTTTGTGTTTTATTGACAACGTACTCATAGAGCAGCTTTGCCTGCTCTGCTGGCGCAGCCGATGAAAAACCGGGCCTCAAACCCTTTTGAGTGTCCGCAGCTAGGGTAAACTGCGAAACAATTAATACCCCACCCCCAATATCTTTAACGCTATGATTCATCTTCCCCATTGCATCTGAAAAAATACGATAAGCAAGTATTTTTTCTACTAGCTTATCAGCAATAGAGGTATCGTCTTGCTTTTGGACACCCAAAAAAATTAATATTCCTTGTTCGATTTTGCCGACAAGTTCATTGTCAACATGAACAGAGGCGGACTTAACTCGCTGAATCAGTGCTTTCATTTTCTCTCCAGTTGTAATACTGGGCTATATAGTGAAGCGTTGCTTTCGCATCCACATAATTTCTTGGGATGGGGTGCAAACTATCGTCAACTTTTAAAATTAAACTCGGGAATCCACTCATGCCGGTTTCTACTGAAAGCTGATGATACAAGGCAATATCATTTTTTAATTGCTGCTTAATTTCTATAGAATTTAAATCACAAGCAAATTGTTTTTCATCCATACCTAAACGCTTAGACAGACTAATTAAAACCTCTTCATCGGAAGGGTTTTTAGCTTGCAAATAGTAAGCCTTCTGAATAGCTTCTATCATTTTTAATTCATTAGATATGTCTTGTTTTTTGGCAGCAAGAACAGCACGACAAGCTGGATAAGTAGATCGCCTAGGCTGGCATCGCTGCCAAAATTCGTAATTAAATTCAACGCCAGGAATCACCTTCTGAATAGAGCGCCAAGTCTCTTCTATTTTAACCTGCAACTCTTTTGGCATAGGTTCGTCACTATCAGCCGCCAGGCCACCTAAAACATACCTTATTGCTAGTAACGACGGCAAACGCCTTTTAATTAACATCCAAGTGCAACTAAATCCCCAACACCAACTACACATAGGATCATGAATATAATACAAAACAGGAGAATTTTTATGGTGGGATATCAGTGCCATTGTAAAGAAAACGCAAACGTCAGGAATTTCTGAATATGTCTAAGAGACTCCTTTATTCTAAAGTAGCAATAAAGTCTTTATAATCAGCAACATAAAGATCTGCGTACCCATCAGGGTGATCTCGCTTAATTAAGAAAGAACGATCTTTTTTTCCTTCTTCGACTTCAGTTAAGTCAATTAATACTTTTTTAATTCGCTCACCTTTAGAATTTTTGAGCAGCAAAACTTTAGGTAAATGCTGATACTTTTGACTGCGCTCCAAAACAATACCTAAATGCCCATTTCCCAACTCAACGATTGTTCCAGGTGGATATAAGCCTATCGTTTTAATAAAACGTAGCGCTAACTTTTCATCAAACTGAGCTCCGCGATTTTTATAAATTTCTTTTACTGCCGCGGAGGGAGTCATTGCTTTTGAGTAACAGCGATCCGCTGTCATTGCATCAAAGCTATCGGCCAATGAAATAATTTTTGTAAATTGGGATATTTGCGGACCTTCTAATGATCTCGGATAACCCTTACCATCGATTCGCTCATGATGACTATAAGCAACATCAACAGCTTGACCTATACCCGGCGAAGACATTAATAAATTTCGACCTGAGAGAACATGAGATTGCATCTGCTTCCATTCCTGTGGCGTTAATTTACCAGGCTTATTTAAAACCTCTTCAGGAACACGCATTTTCCCCACGTCATGTAATAAACCACACATTCCTAAAGAAAATAATTCATCGCGACTGAAACCCAAATGCCGACCGAAAGCAATTGCCAAAATGCAAACATTTAAAGAATGGTCTGCCGTATAGTTATGAGATTCTCTCACTTTACTCATCCACAACATCGCATTAGGGTTACGCAAAATACTATCGAGACAAGACTCGACAGTATCCTTCACATCCTTAGTATTAACAATACCATTAATAGCCACATCATCCAGTAGGCTTTTTGTTTTTTGTCTTGAGGTTTCAAATACATTTCGTGATTTCTCATACTCACGAGGCATTGTTAGCTTATTAATGTAGCGAGTTTTTTTAGGTGCTCCTGATTGACTTACCACATCATGAGGTTCACTTTTACCACGGCGCATTTCGAGAGCAGGCTCAACCCATACGTACTGGCATTCTTGCTCCAATAAACGGATGTCATCATGGCTTTCAATCATAAAACCTTGAAATAAAAATGGAGAATCAAGCCAATCTTTATCTAGCTGAGTCACATACATACCAATTTCTAAACCCGAAACAGGCACCTTTATTACTTTAGAATTATCGCTATCAAAACTCATACTAATTTTTTTCTAACTCAATCACCATTTCATCCGTAGCACGAACCAACGCATCGACAATACCTGGATCACGTGAAGCGTGTCCCGCTTCACGAATAATATGCAATTCAGCACTGGGCCAAGCACGATGTAGCGCTATGGCATTGTCAAGCGGACAAATAATATCGTAACGCCCATGAATAATCGTGGCTGGAATATTTTCTAAGGCTTCCATATTGTCCAGTATCTGATTCTCCTGAATGAAAGAATGATTAAGAAAATAATGAGCCTCTATCCGTGCCAACGATAGTGCGAAATGCGTATCTGAAAATGTCTCTACCACATCGGGATTAGGCCTTAAGGTTGCGCAACGTCCTTCCCACAAAGACCAGTGTTTTGCTGCATTCATTTTTGCAAGCTCATTATCACCCGTTAACAATTGATAATATGCTTCGACCATATTATTACGCTGATTATAAGAAATAGGCTCTACAAATTCGCGCCAATAGTCAGGAAAGATTAAACTCGCACCTTTTTGGTAAAACCAATCGATGTCTTGTTGCCGACACAAAAAGATACCTCGCAATATCATCCCCGATACACAACTACTATGTTGCTGTGCATAAAGCAACGATAAGGTCGAACCCCAGGAACCACCAAACAAAACCCACTTATCGATACTGAGGTGATTACGAATGAGTTCGATATCATTAATCAAATCTTGCGTTGTATTGTTGGTTAGCTCTGCATGAGGGGTAGAACGCCCTGAGCCACGCTGATCAAATAGAATAATACGATACTTCTCTGGGTCAAAAAAACGCCTATCTTCTGACGAACAGCCTGCCCCAGGCCCACCATGGACAAATAAAATCGGTTGTCCATCAGGGTCTCCTGACTCCTCGATATATAACGTGTGCAGATTACTCACCGCTAGCGTTGTTTTGTTATATGGCTTGATCGCAGGATAGAGAGGATGCATTATAAATACTCGAAATAAGAAGGATTAGGCTACCTTTCTTTACACTTAACAACAAGGATCAACATTTTATAGCGAACATAAAGTATTTGTTCGCAGTATTACAATAACGTGTTCTTCTAGATTTAACAATTCTTAACTGGTACTAGTATAGACCAAAGCTAATAGGAAAACGCTATGAGTATTAAGCATCAACGTTGCGAGTGGTGTGGCGAAGACCCCCTTTATCAGGACTATCATGACAATGAATGGGGGATACCAACTTATGATGATCAAACCTTATTTGAGTTCCTTCTTCTAGAAGGAGCACAAGCGGGACTCTCATGGATTACCATATTACGTAAGCGTGAAAATTACCGAGTGGCCTTTGATCAATTTGATGCGCAAAAGATGGCATCTTATAACACTCACAAACAGAAACAATTATTACAAAACCCGGGGATCATACGAAACAAGTTGAAAGTCGCAGGCTTTGTTAAAAATGCACAAGCGTATCTTTCCATCCTGGAAAAGCATAATAGCTTTGCCGACTTTATCTGGCAATTTACTGATGGTAAGCCTATACAGAATAAATGGCGTACACTAGCGGATATCCCAGCAAGCACCGTAAGCTCTGAACACATGAGCAAGGCTCTTAAAAAAGAAGGATTTACCTTTGTTGGGCCTACAATTTGCTACGCGTTTATGCAAGCAACGGGAATGGTTAACGATCATTTAGTTGATTGCTTTAGGTATCAAGAAGTGCAAACACCTTAAAAAAACCTATTCAAAAAACGTTTATTATGAGACCTTTACACAAAAGATGATTTTGCTTTTAGACAAAGCATACCCCAAGGGTACGTAGAAAACGTACGGAAAGAGGGAGTTTATGATCTATAAAGCCCGTTTGAGTAGGTTTTTCCAGCACCCACTTGAGGGGTAAACCCGCATGAGAGCAAAATGGCTTTCGTGTAAAGGTCTCATTATAAATCTTCAGAAGATTTAATGAGCTTAACCGCATAGCAATCGATAGGATCTCCAGAGCGCTTATCGCCGATTGCTTTTTTAAGCGGCACGCGCCGTGATTTAAATTCAAAATAACCACGCTGATCGGTATAAAATTTTACCTTTTCGGTTACTAATATCTCACCTGGATCAGCAGCAGCCTCTAGTCGTGCCGCCATACTTACCGCTGTACCTTCTAGGTCAGGCTGATTGGTTACCACATTATGCACGATGGACACTTCACCTAACTCAACTCCAATCCTCAACTCAAAACCAGCCCCCACTAACACGTTACGTACCATACAAGCACAAGCCAGGGCGACCGTTGCATTATTAAAAGTAACGCGAAGGGAAT
>JBNKUQ010000002.1:0-67579 GCA_050298695.1 Cellvibrionaceae bacterium | reverse complement strand
TCGACTTTAGTTACTATAAAAAAGGAACTGGATCATTGACAGGACTACTAACCTTTGGCCTGATTGATACCAGCCGCCCTCCTGGTTTTGATACGCGGGAACAGTATGGTAAGTATTAATAACGGAATTCCCGTTCCTCAAAACTACTTCCCCGGCTTCCAACCATTGGTAATCGGATAGCGCCTATCTCGACCAAAACCGCGCTGCGAAATCCTAACACCAACAGGGGCCTGCCGGCGCTTGTATTCGTTAATATCCACTAAGCGAACGACTCGGTGCACCACCTCTGCATCAAAGCCTGCGGCAATAATATCGTCGGCACTTTCATCTTGCTCAATATAAAGCGCTAATATTTGATCCAATATTTCATAGGGGGGAAGATTATCCTCATCCTTTTGATCAGGAGCTAACTCAGCAGAGGGGGGGCGTTCAATCACAGAGGGAGGGATACAATATTCCCCCGCCTTGCAAAGCGTATTGCGATAGCGAGCCAGTGCAAAAACCGTTATTTTAGGGACATCTTTTAATACATCAAAACCGCCGGCCATGTCCCCATAGAGCGTGGAATATCCTACTGCCATCTCACTTTTATTACCCGTGGTAAGAACAATTGCGCCGGTTTTATTAGACAAAGCCATTAATATGACACCACGGCAACGAGCTTGTAGATTTTGCTCAGTCAAGTCCACTTCTGTCCCTACAAAAGATTCTGCTAGACCAGACATAAAAGCATCGTACATAGGTTCGATACTAATTACTCGATAATCCACACCCATTACATCTGCTTGTTTAGCAGCATCATTACGACTGAGTTCAGAAGTATAACGAAACGGCATCATCACAGCAGACACATTATCCGCACCTAGTGCATCCACCGCGATGGCCAATGTCAATGATGAATCTATCCCGCCAGAAAGGCCCAGTATTGCTTTTTTGAAACCATTTTTACGAACATAATCTCTAACACCCAACACCAGCGCATCGTAAATTATTTTTAACTGAGATTGTTCCATGGGCAATGCTTGTTGAGTAATACTAAGAGCGGAACCAGAAGCCTCAGGCAAGGTAATTTCAACAGAAAATAAAGCAGGTTCATAATAAGGCGCTTGCGCACAGCAATTTCCCTCGGCATCCACCACAAATGAACCGCCATCAAACACTAACTCATCCTGTCCACCCACTTGGTTGACGTAGATAATAGGCATATTGCCTTCACGCGCTCTGGCCTTCAGCAAATCCAATCGCTGTTGGCGCTTACTCAAATGAAAAGGTGAGGCATTAAGGTTAATCATTAACTGAGCGCCCTGCGCTTTTGCCTGAAGCATGGGTCCAGAATGCCAAATATCTTCACAAATAGAGAGAGCCGTAGGAATACCATGACAGTTAAATACACACGCTTGATTACCTTTTTGAAAATAACGCTTCTCATCAAAGACCTGGTAGTTAGGCAGCTCTTGCTTGGCATAACAAGCTATCCAGTCACCTGACTGAAGAGCACCAGCCACATTAAAGCATTGACCATCGCTGTACAGTGGATAACCAATAACAACCGTTGCCGTAAAAGTTTGCGAGCTTAAATCATCTAGCGCGGCCTGTATTCGGCGATGCATACTACCGCGAAGCAATAAGTCTTCCGGCGGATAACCACAAAGACTGAGCTCAGGAAAGATAATAATATCTGCTCGAAGCTGCTGCTCAGCCTCTCGAACACATTGAATAATAAGTTTAGTATTGCCCTCTATATCCCCTACGAGCGGATTAATTTGAGCCATCACAATCACTAGTTTTTTCATTCTACCCACTTAATACTTAGAACTGCTGGTTTTTTTCAGGATAATGACAGGGTCCCCAATGGACCCTATACAAAGCCGACCATTGTCGGGTAAAGTAAAAACGAAAGCAAAAGATTAGCGCTAATCGACTATAAAATAAAAGGTAAACCGTGTCTTTTCTAAGCCCTACCACCCATGACAACCTTCGACTCCTCGGAACCTATGTTTATTATCGCCTTGGATTGGGGCTTATCCTAGGTAGTATGCATTGGACGGGCTTATCCAAAGATGTTTTTGGTTACGTATACCCAGACTTATTCAGCAATGCCGTTCTCTTCTATATTATTATTTGCTCAATATCCTTGATCCTCTATTGGGCAAATACCATCAAGGCCTATAGTACCCACTTAGTTGCTCTATTAGTTTTTGACTTCGCGGCTCTTGTAACCCTGATATATGCCAGCGGCAATCTCTCCGGTGGACTCGGCTATCTACTGCTAATTCCTATGGCCGTTGGTAGCACCTTTTTGCGCAGTCAAGCCAGTGTTGGCTTAGCCGCATTTGGAACGCTGCTCGTGCTGGGAATGAGCCTATTTGCAATTAATGCCAACGACGCGGATGGCAGAGATTTTTTCTCAGCGGGAATCACCGGTGTAGCTCTTTTTGTAACAGCCATTGCCTTTCGTATTTTCTCTAAAAAAGTACAAGACAGTGAAGATACGGCAAAAAAGCAAACCGAACAAGCCGATTATTTACAGCTAATCAGCCAACGCATTGTTGAAACTATGCGAACAGGCATTGTTGTTGTAGATCTCAATTTGCGTATACAGCTCATCAATAATGCCGCTGCTTTAATGTTAACTGTTAATAATAAGTTTGATGGTGTAAAAGGTATCCAAGCTGTTCATGATGCATTAGAAAACTGGCAGAAAGATGGCATTATTCCAAGCCCCATTACCTTAACATTAGCAGATAACCAAACGATTAAAATCAGCTTTGCCTATTTAAATGACAACCGCTTTCCGTCGATAATGTTATTTATTGAAGATATGCAACGCTTGGGGCAAGAGGCGCAGCAATTAAAACTTGCCTCACTAGGACGATTAACAGCAAGTATTGCCCATGAAATCAGAAATCCTCTGGGCGCTATCAGCCATGCAAGTCAACTACTTGAAGAATCCTCAGACATTCAAGAAGATGACAAAAAACTACTCACTATTATTCACAACCATTCACAGCGCATTAATTTTATTATTAATAACATTTTAGATTTTTCTCGACGAAAAAATGCTAGCCCTGCAATTATCAATATCAATCAATGGTCAAAAGACTTCAAAGCCGAATATTTACAACATCATAGTGGTGATATCGAAATTATTGAAAGAAAACGTAATGTTTTAGCAAAAATTGATTCTACACATCTGCATCAAATTATTAGTAATTTAGCTGAAAATGGGATGCGCTACAGCCTCAAAAAAACGGGACGAGCAATTATACAGGTTATTATCGATACTCAAGAAAAAGACCATCGCCCTATTATGGAAATTATTGATTATGGCGAGGGTATCGATGACAAAGGACGCGAACACATTTTTGAACCTTTTTATACCACAGAGGTCACCGGATCAGGGCTCGGATTGTATTTATGTAAAGAATTAAGCGAAGCTAACCAGGCAAATTTAAGTTATTATTACGATACCCAAAATAGTTACAGCGTATTTAAACTAATACTCTCTCACTCGCAACGAAGAATTGAATTACAATGAGTACTAATAACACTATTTTAATTATTGATGACGAACCTGATATTCGCGGGCTACTCTCTATGACACTGGAGCGGATGGGACACAATACCATTTGCGCTGCAAATTTTAGTGACGCCAAAGAACAATTAGAGAGTAACAAGTTTGATTTATGCCTCACCGATTTAAAACTACCCGATGGCTCTGGCATTGATATTGTCAAACTAACACAGTCTCAAGAAAAACCCACTCCCGTTGTAGTGATAACAGCACATGGCTCCATGGATATTGCCATCGATGCAATGAAGCGCGGTGCTTTTGACTTTATTAACAAACCTGTTGACTTAACTCACTTACGCAACCTTATTACCAGTGCGTTAAGCGTCAATCGACAAAGAAGGGCCAATGACGGTATTAATGACATCATTGGACAATCAAAAACCATAGAAAAACTCAAAGATAACATTGCAAAAGTTTCTCGCTCTCAAGCACCTGTTTTTATTCATGGAGAATCTGGAAGCGGTAAAGAATTAGTGGCTCGCGCCATCCACAAAGCAAGCAATCGACACAGCAAACCTTTTATCGCAGTTAACTGTGGCGCCATCCCAAAAGAGCTTATGGAAAGTGAATTCTTTGGACATGTAAAAGGGAGCTTTACGGGTGCACATCAAGATAAACAAGGACTGTTCCAAAGCGCAGAAGGTGGTACTTTATTTTTAGACGAAGTCGCCGACTTACCGATGGACATGCAAGTTAAACTATTACGTGCCATACAAGAGAAAAGCATCCGGCCCGTTGGCTCTCAAAAAGAAATTTCTATAAATATACGTATTTTAAGCGCCACCCATAAAAATCTTCTCGACGCGATCAAGCAAGGTTTATTTAGAAATGACCTTTATTATCGCATCAATGTCATTGAAATTAATGTGCCAGCACTTCGGCAACGCCGAGAAGATATCCCTCTTCTTACCGAAAAGTTACTACAACGAATTGCCGAAAAAAATGCAAGCCACAGGACCAATATTACAAGCGAAGCGATGAGTTTGTTGAGCCAATACACTTTTCCCGGCAATGTGAGAGAGCTGGAGAATATATTGGAGCGCGCCTGTGCCCTCTGCGGCGATATGGGCATTGAACCCCATGATCTCAACCTAAATAGAGAAGACGCTAATACTTTTTCTCAACATCATGAAAATGAAAATACTAAAATCACCGAACAATACCTGCTTAAAGAACAAGTGCAGACAAACGCTTTGCTCCATTACGATGCCGAAGCAATGTCGCTTGACGATTATTTAGAAAATATTGAGAAAAATATTATTACCGAACACCTTGAACAAAACCGCTGGAACCGAACCAATACCGCAAAAACATTAGGCATCACTTTTCGCTCATTGCGTTATCGTCTAAAGAAATTAGGGATTGACGATGAATAATGATGGTGTATTATAGTTAAACGTTTGCATAGGGAAATAACGCTTATTGTTTTAATTATAGGTTTTATCTAGATCGTTTACTTAGCTAGATTATTTATTTAAACAACTAATTCATTCAACAGCCCAAGGAAGGAGCTCACCATGAAAAGGATATTCTACGGTTTCACTTTACTCAATTTACTTGTCTCTCTCGCTATTCTCTGTATTTTAGCAGCTAGCGCTATCCCATCACTACAGGCTTTACTGAACAATAACAAAGCTACAAATATTTATAACCAGCTTTTCACCTTAGTTCAATTCACTCGAATACAAGCGGTTAACTATCATAGCCAAGTTATTTTGTGCCCAACTAATAATCAACTCGACTGTATTAATGATTGGAAACATGATTTGATGATCTTTGTGGATAATGATAATGATAAAATAAGAAGCGAAGACGAACAATTATTAAGAGTGGAAACCCTTATTGAAAATCCAGGCCATGACAACAATGAGACTATTAAATGGCATGCTTCGGGAAGCTTGCGCTACCTTCGCTTTAAAGCTGACGGTAGCACAGCGAATCAAAACGGTAGGTTAACGTATTGCCTAATAAAAAGCGGAAATGTTTATGCAAAGCAATTAATCATTTACAGAACGGGTAGAGCGAGAAAAGCAAGTCAAGAAGAAGCGTTGGAAAAATGTACTTAACGCCAACACTCAGCAGCATTACCTCGTTCGCTTGTGCGCTCTCCAGTGTTTCTTAAGGTTAGTACTCCACACTCCGTATCCGCAGGCGTCATTGTTACCTGAATAGTAAAGCTATCACCTCCTACAACGATAGCACTACAATAACCATTTTCACTTTGATTACCATTAGGCATACCTAGATCATTATTCGCAGCCACGGCATCTCCTGCGCCTTCTGATGACTCAGGAGAACCGGCATCTAAATTACCGTAAGTTGATTGTTGCGTCCAATGACGCTCTTGTCGCGAAGCAATATCCAGAGCAAAAGCCTGGCACTCTGAACGTCGGCCATCCTCTATATATGCCTGGTAAGATGGTATTGCTACTGCGGCTAAAATAGAGAGGATAACCACCACCACTAGTAGTTCTACAAGCGTAAATCCCTTTATATTTTCTGAGCGTTCTAATGTCACCATTTATGCATCCAATTTATCTGCGATTAAAGATTCTATGTACTTACTTTATAATTGACCAGGACTTCCTGCCAGAGGGAATTGGTCTACCATCAGTCACGTTTTTAGTTGTGATAGAACTATTCTCATTAGTTAAAATAAGTGTGTTTTCAATACCACTTATTCCCATCCCAACGACAGAATTCGTTAACTCCGTTACTGGGCTAGAGAAAGTATCGGAAGAATTCGAACTTCCATCACCATCCGGAAAAACCGTAAAATCAGGGACCAAACCTGACAGCAAGTCAAGTGACACCAGATAGCTATTACTACTACCAGAGTCACAAGAAGCCCCTTGACGAGGAACGGAAACAATAAAAAAGACAACTTCACCCGATAACAAAGGGTTAATCACCACCCTGCCTCTCAAGAATACATTATTTTCAGCTAATTCCAGATCGACATACCAGCCATAATTACCATCTCCGTCAGCATTAGAAGTGATATAAGTGGCAGGGTCACCAGCTATTGTAAATACTGTGCCGTCATCTGTATCACTGCTAGAAAAAGTCCTTTCGACCAGGTTTTGTTTAGTTAAATTATTATTAACGAGGTTATTATCGTCATCGACATTGATCGCATCCCACACTGCGTAGAAAGATTGGCGTTCGGTTGTTGCATTATCTCCTTCAGCAAGATATTGACCGGTACCAAAAAAGACTAAAATATTAGGCTTAGTACTCGATGAACGACGAGAGGGGTGTAAAGTCACCTCAGGTTTTACCGTAATAGGTTGACGGCAAGTGGTACTAGTACACTCTCCATCTCCACTTCGATTAGCGGTAAACAATTTATTACTTGTCCAAGCATCTGAGCTAGTATTTTCAATGTCAAAAGCCCACATATTGCCATGTAAGTCACCGGCATAAACACGATCGACTTTAAAGTCTCCATTCAAATCAACCAACGTAGGCGAAGAAAGACCATTACAATCACTAGCCGCATCGCCATCACTTGCGTCCTCGTCCAAGCAAGAGCCACCAGCATTATTACCCACACCCGTATCAAGAATATCCACGGCTTGCCCCGTTGCAAGATCAACAATAAATAATTTTGCTCTACCGTCCCCATCCGCATTATAACCATTACCAAAAATAGCCACCCACTTGCCATCGTTTAACTTAGCAATTTGTGGACGGCTAAAGGTGTAGCCTAAATCTGGATGGGTATATTCGAATTTAACAATTGATGCAGCTTTTTGAGCATCAGTGGTAATACTCGAAGCGAAAGTACCTACTGGATCGGTGACATCCAATACATAAATGCCCTTAGCACCGCTACGAAACCCTCCCACTAAATAAGTCCGCCAGGCATCTACAGAAGTACTTGCACCACTAGTGCTATCTGTACCTATATAAACATCCCTTACGGTTGGGGTTGCGTCCACATAAGCTTGATACTGGTAGTTAGGACTCGCAAGGTTAGGTAGTTTTTCGGTTAGCAAACCTGGTATATACGTAAAAACTTCCTCCCCTCCGTCATTAGAAACTGATACATCACCTTCATTACTGACATTAACCGCAGCATTAAAAGCATGTAACATTCCATCATTAGAGCCGACATAAACCAAAGGTGTTCGATTGGCACGGCTTGTTTTGAAACTGTTATAGAGTGCACTACTACTTTGAATTTGATCAGGATATTTATCGTTAGGCGGCCCTACATATTGTGGGGAGGAGTTAACAATCGCTCCCAAGTAATTACCATTACGCGAACGAAAAACATCTGGATAATCATCGGCGTCTTCATTATCTAGAATATAATCCGTAATCACGCCGGTTTCATAAATTTTACTGCCTTTTAGATAATCGACTAACGCAATAGCAAAATTTTCATCTGTTTCCGTCCAGCTATCAAAGGTCGCAGATGTCAATATAGCCTGTTGGCTTGTATGCAAATTGGCGTAATCAAATACGACTCCACCAGTATTCGATAAGTTATTAAAGTCATTAAGATCAACACTATAAGTCAGTATAGTGCGGCTATTGGTATAAGAGGTATCACCATTATCATCTTCTACCCTTTTATTTAACCGACCTTTTGCTGACCATTCATTTTCTTCTTCAAGCAAGCCATTGCTGTCAAATAATTGAGAGGTTAAATCACCACTCCAATCAGATGAATCATACTTTGCTGTAAATAACTGGGTAGTGGTTTCAAGAAGGCCAGAGCTAACAGTAGCTGCTGCCGCTGTACCTTCTGTGCGTCCATAAATATCGTCAAAAATACTGTCCAAATCCTCATTTAACTTGCGTGGGTTACTAGAGTTTAAAAAACGGCCCCTACCATTCCAAGCAGCATGTCGCATATCATCAATTGAGCTAGGAGATTGTTCTACTGGCTCTGGCCATTCATCAAAACCAACCTCTCCTGGATTACCAGATAAATTACCATTAACGCCAAAAGCAATAGTATAGGTGGTCATATGTTGGCGATTAATTGTAGACCCTGTGCGCGGGTCTCTAGCGCGAACATAGTCATTCAATTGATTTGCCTCACTACCATCAGGAACTAAATCATTTTCAAAGTAATACATAGCGATGTCCGCCAGGGTATTACTATATGTATCGGCAAATGTAGGTCCATTATCACCGTCTACATTTCCCAAACCAGGGCTTGAATCTCTATTCATAAAACCATCAGAAAACAAAACTGCAAAGTTTTGTTGACATGCACCACTATTGGCAGCATTCAGAATAGGCGTATTGCTATTGATAGTATTCTCTGACTCAGCATGTTCTTTCCCTACACCAAAGAAATATGGGTCGGGGCTTTCTTCCGAATTAAAGTACCTACCCGCTTGCAACAAGGTTCTCTTCAATGGTGTACCTGCTCCAGTATCCGAAACAATAGTGCCGTGAATATATTGCAATAGTGCAGCCTTATTTTGAGCCGCCACAGCAGCTAAAGTCTCATCTTCTTGAGAGTCATCAATATCTTTAATTAATACACCTCCTTTTGTACGGTTTAAAGCATCGCCATTTTTCTTAAAAAGCCCCGTTGCACCAACACGAGCGCGGCTTCCATAAATTATATTCGAGAGAGAAGCTTTTGCCGTCAATTGACGCGAGCGATAATAAACATACCAGTTCCCATAATTAGTCCTAGCTACTGGATCTGTCTCATCAGCAATCGAGCGTACATTATCGCTATCACAATCACCCACAACATAAATACCATCGTTCAGATCATCTAAAACATAACGATTGTTAGAAATGTTAACGGTATCTGAGGCAATATAAGGGTCACGCCTGACACTTGTCAGATCAGTTACTGGTTGAAAAGCAACTCCATTTTCATCAACCCCAGGCCAAGGGGAGTATATTTGCGTTGGGTCATATGCCAACACATTGTAGGCTGGGCACAGCCTTTTTCGTTCACCAGAATTGTCTGGGGTAAAATCCAAGTTGTTTTGAAGAGCATTGGAATCTACCCCATCAACTTCTACCGCACTATTGGAATACAAAAGTAAACTTGCCATACTCCCAGAATCATCTAACATAAATAAAATATTAGGCTGAACTGGCTCTATAGAAACTATTAACGGCGCATCTTGTAATACCCCTGGCGCAGCAAAGACATGAATACTTATAAGCGGAACTACCGGACTCAATAAATACCGTATCAACTGTTTAGCTTTCATAATTGTCCTCGTTCTACACTATTCTTAAAGATTGTCAGCGGTAGAATAAATACTTTGCAAAATTGCATTGATTTTATTATCTCTTCCATAACCAATCGCTGTAATACGAAAAGCATGGGGAATGGTACTAACAAGATCTTTTTTCTCTACACTGATATCGATATCAGGACTGGGGTCATTAATAGCCATCCGCCCAATGTATTCGATCACATAGCGAGGGGCATTTGCTCCAGTCCCCTCCAAAGCGGTAGCTGCTTCTGTTAAAACGGAGCCTTCTGCAGAAGCTGACGCCCATTCACTAGCATCGGATACTGTAAAACTGAGCGGGTCATAGGTGAAGCCATTGGCATAAACTGCAACGGCGTAAGCATCATCTTCAGTAGAGAATTGCGATAGTATCGTCGCCACAGGATCAGCACTTGTAGCTATATTTAAATCGTCAAGCTCTTCTTCGGCTTCGCGTAATGCAGACTCGGCATTTAGTCTTGCAATAGCAAGTTGACGATTATTACCCGCCATGCGTTCTTGTAAAGTTGCACCCGTTATCATGGTGACACCAACAATGGTCATCACCAAAAGCATCACTAACGATATGACTAGAACAACTCCTCGTTGTTGTACCTGATTGATAGGAGTTGATACTGACCCTCTTGGTATATTCATAAGCTGGCCTAATATAATTAAAGTTGGTTGTATAAATTAAAGGTTCGCGTGTAAGACTTTTTAAGAAGACCATCTGTCGATTGATCAATGGCATTGCCATTAGTGATCACATTATCCATTGAATTAAAAGCCATCGTAACTTTCATTCTGTCGATAAACGGCCACTGAGCAGAATCTGGGGCTGCCGCAAAGCGTAAGTTACCAGCCGAGTCAACCCAACCATATTCGACTTGAATATCGTGAACACCTTTGACGATTTCTTCTGGTGGTGTTCCAGAGTCACTACGAAACAAGGCACAATTTTGTGGTGCAGTAGCACTGTTGCAGGCGGCTGCCGCACCTACCGCAGTGCCTACTGTGTACTCGTAAGAACCCGTTGAACCCGCGTACAAATAGAAAGGCGAAATAACATTTGCCGCCGATGCACTAGTGTTGGGAATAAACGTATTGATATTTTTTTCAGACGTTGAATTTGGAACGGCAATATTTTCCGTCTCAGTTGTATGAGTAATAACTGCCTCGTTTGTATAAGTAATATCTCCCTCGTCGTTTGTCGTCGTACCTATATCAATACCTGTTGCCGTGAAAACCGCACCCTGCGAACAATTAGTTACCGCTACAATTTGCCCACTCTGTGGCAGTGTGGCTGTCTCAGCACTATCGGATGCATTATAGCTAACCGTTACGCTAGTATCACTCATATCAATTACATCGAATCTAACCACATGATTAACATAGCGGATACGAAATCGGTCTGTACCTGGAGCAACACCATCTTCATCTTCATCTTCGGTATTGACACTTCCAGAGCTCGCCCCATCCTTACCCCATATAGTAGATAAAAAATCGTAAGCATTGGCATCTGTGACGCCAGAAAGCATATTAGTAATCGGTTCTCTGGATGAATAATTGGTAGCAATAGAAGCGGACATACAACCTAAATTACCCGACTGTGCAATATCTTCCGCTATCCGTGAAAAAGCATAACGAGTATTTTCTTGAATACGGGAAAGACCTGTTACCGCTACAGAGTTTTGAGTAGTGGTGCTGAACAACTGTAATACGCCGGCCATAATGAACAGGCCAATCACCATAGAGACCAATAACTCGACCAAACTTACCCCTAACTGACGGGTACAATTAACAGGTAATGCGATCATGGAAGTCTAACCTCCATAGTGAAGCAATTGTCGGTACCACACTCTACCTCACCTTCTCCTATACGCTCTTGATCCCACATCACCCTGATACTGTATACCTGACTTGCCCAACTAACCGTAGCTCTTGCTCGAGGTAGAGAAGAGTTTCTCATGAGGCGCAACCACTCATTGGCATCGTAAGCTCTGATATCGGCATTAGAATTACAGGGAGAAGCAACCGAGCAGCTTGATTCCACTAGTTCATTACCTTTGGCAATACTGATGCCATTATAGAAACCACTACTAGCAACCGCATTACTGATAGCATTAGAATCTGTACTCCCAAAAGCCATAATTCGGTCAGCCATATCTTGGGCAATGATTTGTGCTTCTGTCACAAATACCGCCCGCTGATTACTATTTAAACCCTTAGCTTGTAGCGTTAAAACACCCAGTAAACCCACCCCCATAAGCAGTAAGGACACCATGGTTTCGACAAGACTAGAACCCAACTGATTCGATTTAGAGAAAATCATAGTATTTACCCATTAATCCTTAGATGTGTAACCGGTATTGGAAACCGTAATTGCTGCGGAACTTGCGCCCGTTTTAGACAAACCGAAACCAGCCGCTGTTGCATTGTCATTCTCACCCAAGCGATTGAACCTGATACATGCCGTTGTATTACTAGGCGGAGTGATTGTGACATCATCGGCACTGATATCGATGACCCGCAAGACTTCATCTCCAGCATCAAAAGAGCAATTGCCAGCTTCATCGACAAATACCATCCAACCGTCGCTCCAATCAACGGATGTCACTGCGCCACCACTTTCGGTAACGCTAGCGGAACGTACGGATACATTTTTAACACGTGCAACGGCCTCGCCACGGGCATAGGCTAGAGAGTTAATTAATTTTTCGGTATTGGAGCGAATGGTCATATTCGCCATTAAGGTTTGCAAACTGGGTATACCTACACCCAACAATATACCTAGTAAAGTAATTGTTACGAGTAGTTCAATGAGAGTAAAACCGTTTCTTTTCATACCCATCAGTCCTTTTGCTTTCATATGGACGAAACTATACTCTGCACTAGCTCAATGGACAGTATTCGCCGACAAACGGTAGTTTTTAATGGTTAGACGAAAAAGATATGGATATTTAATTATTGATACAAAAAAAAACTATGGTTGATCCGCAAACTCAAAACAGAAAGATTATCCCTGACGCAAGGCTTTCGGCAAGGAAAAGCTAATATTTTCAGGCTCTCCAGGCATTTCTTCTGGTGCCGAGGCACCTAAGGTTTCTAGCGCTGAGATCACCTCTTGAACCAATATCTCAGGTGCAGAGGCACCCGCTGTCACCCCAATCGTCGCTTTGTTTACAAGCCATGCAGATTGAATATCCTCAGCAGAGTCCACCAAGTAAGACTCTGCACCGCAACGCTCTGCCAATTCGCGCAAGCGATTAGAGTTAGAGCTATTGGGAGACCCCACAACAAGCACCAAATCGCACTCCAAGGCCAGTTGTTTTACCGCATCCTGACGGTTCTGAGTGGCATAACAAATATCATCCGTCCGCGGGCCTTGAATTTCTGGAAATTTCTTCCGAAGAGCAGCAATGACTTTTGCTGTGTCATCCATAGATAAGGTCGTTTGCGTGACGTAATAGAGCGACTCAGGGTGCTTAACCTCAAGCGCTTCTACATCCTGTTCATCCTCGACAAGATAAATAGCCCCACCGTAACGACTGTCATACTGCCCCATGGTGCCTTCAACTTCAGGGTGCCCTTCATGACCAATCAAAATGCACTCCGTTCCACTTTTGCTGTATTTAGTCACTTCCAAATGTACCTTTGTCACTAGCGGACAAGTCGCATCAAAAACGGGAAGCTCACGCTCTTCAGCATTCTTTTTTACCGCTTTGGATACACCGTGAGCGCTGAAAATAACAATTTTATTGTCAGGTACTTCTTCTAACTCATCAACAAAAATAGCTCCACGCTCACGAAGAGATTCCACAACAAATTTATTGTGGACCACTTCATGACGCACATAAATTGGTGGACCATAGACATCAAGCGCACGATTTACAATATCAATTGCTCTATCAACACCAGCACAAAAACCTCTTGGGTTAGCCAATTTGATCTGTGCTGCCATACTTAAACACCTGATATTTTTCAATAAATAATATTGTTAACAACGAGAAACTTAATGCTTAGTCACCGGCGCAACCGCAAGAATTTCAACTTCAAACTGAATTTCTTTACCCGCCAAAGGATGATTAAAATCAATGGTTACCGTCTCATCGTTGAAGGCTTTGACCACACCGGGCAACTCTGAATTTTGCGCGTCGGCAAAGGACAGCATTAGCCCCTCTTCTAATAGAATATCATCGCTAAACTGATCGCGAGAAAATTGTTGAATATTATTTGGATTAGCCTGACCAAAACCCGACTCGGGTTTAATAGTAAAAATTTCTTTAGCGCCTTCTGTAAGCCCTTCTAAAGCTCGCTCAAAACCCGCCAAAAAATTACCATCACCAAACACAAACTGCGCGGGTTCTTTTTCAAACGTAGAATCAACCACTTCGCCATTATTTAACTTGAGAGCAAAGTGTAAGGTCACTTGTGTGCCCTCTCCTATAGATAACGATGTCATACATCCTTCCTGGTATTTTTTTGATTAAAAAACATATCAATAATAAGTAACAATAGACCTAAGAGTATCGCTGAGTCCGCGACATTAAATGCGGGCCAATGACAGCTTTGCAAGTCTGAACGAGCGTAAAAAAATGGCAAACAAGATGTTGATGCAGGATAGAACCAGTCAACAAAGTCAACGACATATCCCAACAAAACGCGATCGCACAAGTTACCGATTGCCCCCCCCAAAATAAAGGACAAACCCGCCAACTCTATTTTTTTAGTGCGCTCGATTTTTGCTATCCAAACAACTAAAAAGACGCTCACCGCCAAAGCAACACTAGTAAAAAACCACCATTGCCAGCCACCCGCATCACTCAGGAAACTAAAAGCAGCGCCATAATTATGTAACAAAGTAAAATTAAAAAAAGGAAGAAATGGTTGAGGCTGCCCAAGAGCCAGCATACTCGTAGCCCAAGATTTAGTGACTTGGTCAATAACAAAAACCAACACCACCAACGCCAACCAAGCTTTCTTTTGCTTAAACAAAGGTTTTAACACAATATTTCTAGTCCCCGATTTATTTAGAATGATTACGCAAAATTCCGGGGCTCACCATCACCGTCAACATTATCAACACAACGGCCACATAATTCAGGATGTTGTTCAAAAGAGCCAACATCCGGCCGCTGATGCCAACAGCGCGCACACTTAGGGTCGGGATTCGCCATTACCTCAACAAACAAACCTTCTACACTCGTCGCTTCTGCCGTATCACTCGCTGACGCACCGGAAACAATCGCGGAAGAGGTAATCAACACAAAACGTAACTCATCTTTCAAGCGCATTAACTGTTGGGCCAATTCAGCATCGCAATACAAGACCACCGATGCACTCAAGGACTTACCAATCAGCCCCTCATTTCGCTTGCTTTCAAGCACTTTATTAACTGCATCTTTTACTTTGGCAACCATGGACCAATAATGCTCATCCATGTCACTGGCTTTTTCTGTCGCAGGGAACTCGTACCATTCGGCAACAAAAACATGGGCCTCACGATCGGATAATGGCGGCAATGCCTCCCATAGTTCATCAGCGGTATAACTCAGTATCGGCGAAATCCATCGAGTAAAGGCCTCGGCAATATGGTAAAGAGCCGTCTGTGCAGATCGTCGAGCTACGCTATCAGCCTTGGTGGTATATTGGCGGTCCTTAATAATATCCAAATAGAAACCACCCATATCAACAATACAAAATTGCTGTAGCTTTTGATAAATGATGTGTAACTGATAACCATCGTAGGCAGCGATTAATTCTTTTTGTATATCGCTAGCACGCTTGACCGCCCATTGGTCCAGCGCAATTAATTGCTCGAAAGGAAGAAGATCCGTTTCTGGATTGAAACCTTCCAAATTAGCCAATAAGAAGCGAGCGGTATTACGCAGTCGTCGATAGGAATCCGCCGTGCGCTTTAAAATTTCATCGGAAACATTCATCTCCGCACTAAAGTCCGTTGCAGCAACCCACAGTCTCAACACATCGGCACCAAGATCATTCATTATCTTTTGCGGCGGAATCACATTACCGAGAGACTTAGACATCTTTCGTCCCTCAGAGTCCACAGTAAAACCATGAGTTAATACTTGCTTGTAGGGAGGGACATTATTAATCGTCATTGATGTTTTTAATGAAGACTGAAACCAACCACGATGCTGGTCAGAACCTTCTAAATACAGGTCAGCCGGGAAACGTAAATTATCACGCTCACGTAACACAGAATAATGAGTCACCCCAGAATCAAACCAAACATCTAAGGTATCGCTGACTTTTTCATAGTCACCCGCTTCATCACCCAAGAGATCTTCAGCACTTAACTCGAACCAGGCATCAATACCATTTTGCTCTATTTTTTGTGCAACCGTTTCAAAAATTTCAGCCGTTCTAGGATGCAACTCCTGAGTTTGCTTATGCACAAACAAGGTAATAGGCACACCCCAGGTTCGTTGACGAGAGACACACCAATCCGGGCTGTTAGAAACCATTCCTTCAATACGCGCCTGCCCCCAATGAGGAATCCACTCAACGTCATCGATGGCAGTTTTAATCCCTTGTTTCAAATCGTTGTGGTCTAAAGTAATAAACCATTGGGGCGTTGCTCGATAGATAAGAGGAGTTTTGGTACGCCAACAATGGGGATAACTATGCACAAACTTTGTTTGGTAAAATAATTTTCCACGTTCTTCTAGCAAGCTGATAACTTTTTCATCGACTTTGTAAACATGGTCACCAGCAAATAATTCCACTCCATCGTGATAGGTGCCATCACCATTCACATAATTCACTGTTTCGATGCCATAGCGTTTGCCAACCAAGAAATCCTCCATACCGTGATCGGGCGCAGTGTGGACACAACCGGTACCGGCATCAGTGGTGACATGTTCTCCCAAAATAATGGGCACTTGCCTCTCGTAAAAAGGGTGCTGCAGTAACAATTTTTCCAATGCCTCACCCTTGACCGTCGCCAAAACCGAGTAATTTTCAATACTGCCTGCTTTCATCACAGAATCGAGTAAAGCCTCAGCAACCAACAAACGCTCACTGCCCGCTTGTACAACCACATAATCCAAGGCCTCATTAACACTCACGGCTGAACTGGCTGGCAAAGTCCAAGGCGTTGTGGTCCAGATGACAACAGATAAAGAACCTTCCCCAGTCAACTCAGGGATGCGCTTAGTTGCATCATCCATGTTAACAACACTGTAGCGAACATAAATTGAAAATGACGTCTTATCCTGGTATTCAACTTCAGCTTCAGCCAATGCAGAACCGCCAACAACACTCCAGTAAACCGGCTTATAACCGCGAATCAAGTAACCATTTTCGACAATCCTTCCCAAGGCACGAACAGTATTGGCCTCCGTTTTAAAATCCATCGTCAAGTAGGGCTTATCCCATTCACCTAAAACACCCAAGCGAACAAAATCTGCCTTTTGACCATCCACTTGCTTCGCTGCGTAATCCCGACATTTTTGGCGAAACGTTTTTACATCCACTTTTTGACCTGCCTTACCCACCTTTTTTTCCACTTGATGCTCAATAGGCAAGCCGTGGCAGTCCCAGCCAGGAACGTAAGGCGCATCCATACCACTGAGTGTTTTTGACTTAACAATGATGTCTTTCAATATTTTATTCACCGCATGGCCAATATGAATATTGCCATTGGCGTATGGAGGACCATCGTGCAGAATAAATTGTTCACGACCCGTGCGAGCAGCGCGAATACTTTCATATACCTTATTTTGCTGCCACTTTTTTAAAATTTGTGGTTCGCGTTGGGCCAAGTTGGCCTTCATAGGAAAGGACGTATTCGGTAAATTTAGAGTTGCTTTATAGTCTGTCATTGTTGTTTAGAAAGTTGTTTAGAAAAGTTATGTAAAAAGTAGTTGTTTAAAAAATTTATGTCTCGCAGTTATTGTTCCGCTTAAAAAAATCGCGCGCCTGCTGTACATCTTTGCCTATTTGCTGTGAAAGTTCATCTAAGCCGGCAAATCGCTGCTCATCCCGAAGTTTGTATTTAAATTCAACCGCAATGGTCTGCCCATATAAGTCTCCTACCCAATCGAAGACATGAACTTCCAAGATGGGCTTGACAACGGTATTACCGTCGCTGGCCGTTACCGTAGGACGCACTCCCACATTCGCAACACCCTGCAAACGCTCACCGGATGCTAGAGTGGCAACCACCGCAAAAACACCCGCTAAGGGTGAACGGTAACGATGTAAATGGACATTTGCTGTCGGAACGCCCAAGTTTCTACCGAGCTGATTACCCCTCACCACTTTGCCACTAATAGTATAAGGACGCCCCAATAAATCAGCCGCGGCTTCAAACCGATTTTGCTGAAGCAACTCACGAATTCGGGTGCTACTGACCCGTTCTCCGCCAACTAAAAATGACTGAGTATCGGTCACCGCAAAATGATGGCGTTCGCCAGCTTCCAACAATTGCTCGTAATCACCTGTTCGCCCAACGCCAAAACGAAAATCATCCCCGACAACCAAATAGCGAGTTCCCAAACCTTGTACCAATACTTTCTCAATAAAAACAAATGATGAAAGTTCGCTCAAGGCATGATTAAAGGGCAAACAAAAAACCCGGTGAATACCGTGGTCAAACAGTGCTTGAACCTTTTCTCCCAGACGCATTAACCGTGGTGGTGCCTTATCTCCAGAAAAAAACTCATGAGGTTGGGGCTCAAATATCATCGCAGCAGATGGTAAGGTCAAACGCTCTGATTGCGCTAAAACTTGCCTTAAAATAGCTTGGTGACCCAGATGCACCCCATCAAACGAACCCACAGTCACCACATTACCATGGTGTTCTGGTCGTAAATTGTGCAACCCACGGATAAATTCGCGTTTGAAAGTCGTCAAAACTGTAGCCACAAAAGCTGGCAAGTATAACGGCAACGCAATAGAAACGACAGTCTATCGTTGCAACAGAAGGAATGAAAAGCCAATAGGGGCTGGCGTCGTATCGGAAATATCTCAAAAGGTACTATGCAGGAAAATGACGATTGACCACGCTCTGCAGAGCAGCGTCATCATTCACATCTACGGACTCGATATAGCTTCCCTTCTCTATTGGAGGGCTGTCTTCAGTGGCAAGGTAAATCAGCGGTATCTCAAGCTCCTCTACCTTTTTATGGAGCTTTTGAAAACTTTCAGCATCTCCAAGTTGAGTACTATAGCTATTGACTACAACCATTTCAGCATTAATAGCCTCGACGATTTCAAAGCAATCTTCACTATTATCCGCTGTTAGTATGCGACAACGATCCTTGAGCATATCCCTAAATATGCGGAGTACTGTATCAGTAGCATTGAGAATGATGATATTTTTATGCGCCCTAAAGAGAAATTCTTCAATAACAACTCTATTTCGTCCCTGGCTTTTTGCCTTATAAAGTGCTGAATCGGCATGTTTAATTGTTTGCTCTAAATTTGCATCATTACTATGAGGAATAACTGAACCACCAACACTAATGGTCACATAATCACTGGTCTTGGACATTGCGTGAGGTATTGCCAAAGATTCAATCTCAGATTTCAGTTTTTCACTGGCTATTTGCACACTTTTGAGGTCAGTATTGGAAAGCACAACGATAAACTCTTCCCCACCATAGCGGCCATACAAATCTTCAGAGCGTTGAAATGTCTTATGAAAGGCTTGGCTTATTTGCTGTAAGCAACTATCCCCGGCAGGATGGCCATAATGATCATTGTATTGTTTAAAGTGATCGACATCGATCATCAATACCGCAATGTAACGACCTTGGCGACCCACTTGTTTCCACATGGCATCTGCACGTTCTTTAACAGCAGCTCGATTATAGATCTGGGTTAGGCTATCGTAACGATGTAAGAACTCCAATTCTTCGTAAAGAGAGTTAAGCTCTTTTTGCATAGAAAGAATACGTTCCATCGCTTTGATTTTGGCTTGTAAAATAACTCGGCTGATTGGCTTGATCAAATAATCATCGCCACCCGCCTCGATACCTTTTTTAAAATCATCCTCCTCACCTTTGCCAGATACAAAGATAATGGGCAACCAGTGATCCATACTTTCACGTATCAATCGGGTTGTTTCCAAACCATCTAAGCCAGGCATTTCGATATCCATCAATACCATATCGACGGGCATGGTTTCGATATACTGTAGCGCCTGCTCACCGCTGCGAACAGTAATCACCTTGTGATTCATGTCCTTAACATATTTTTTAAGAACATGTCCTAAGGTGATACTATCTTCGACAACCAGCATTCGCATTTATATGGCTCAGCCCTATTACCTATTATTTTTTTATACAGACATGAATTGCCCATAACAAATTAATATTTATTATAGAACACAAAATCAGAAATAAAACATTGCCAGAGACATACCTTGGTATTACCACCCTATGAAAACTATTACTGCTCAGATTTACGCAGCCAAAGAGCTCGACATGATACCTTGGCCAAATAACTCAGATGGTGATTACGCCAGAAGGTTCTTATCACCTATGCTAAAAAAAGGCTGTACAAAGTTTATACGCAACATCAAAACAGAGCTATATGTCATTATTGTCGGCGACAAAGTATTGCCTCTAACTGTCAATAATCGCGAATACGCTAATTCTTATGTAGCTTCCCCCTATGGCCAATATGTATCCTATTTACTCTATGAGCTGAAAGAGCTGAGAACCCCTTTTATTGCTTACATCTTATCGCTTTTAATCAAGCTATTAGGAACCCTCTTTAAGCATTGTGACATTAACAAAGTCGCTACAATCAATAATTGGATGCTATCAACAAACCTACACTTAAATTATGAAGAAGCAGAATTAAAAGCTGTAATCAGCGAAGTAAAAAAACATTTTCCAAAACATGGCGTTTATTTTCGTTCAGTATCAGCATTTAATTCTCAAGAGCTTTACGGGCAGTTATTAAAATTAGGACTAACCCCGATACTAGGGCGTTCTGTTTATCTACAAGATCCTATTATCGCCAGCCAAAAACGTTCATTAAAGAATGACATTCGAATGCTAAAAACAACAAGATATGAGCCACTCGATCATGAGGATATCTCAGAGAGCGATCTCATAAGCATTAACAGATTGTACGATCAGCTCTATCTTGAAAAATGGAGCAGTCTCAACCCTCAATTTACCAAGTATTTTTACAAAGAAACCCATAGACAACACACCCTCCATTACACAGGATTTAAAAAAATTAACGGTAATATGCGTAGTGCCTGTGGATATTTTATTCGCAATGGAATGGTCACCACCCCTATTTTAGGCTTTGATACTCAACGACCAGCAAATGAGGGGCTTTATCGAATGGCTTGTTTTATTCCTTATCAAGTCGCATATCAGAAAAATTTATTGGTTCACTGTAGTAGTGGAGCCGCTGAGTTCAAACGAACGCGAGGAGCAAAACAATACATGGAGTACAATTTTATTGATTTAACTAACCAACGTTTTAAAAGAAGAATACCATGGCGCCTTCTTGAAAAAATAAGTCCTTTAGTTGCCAACAAACTAATTTCACTGCAATTATAAAACCTAAGAAATGGCACACTTTCTTATTACCGGCTCTCGTTCCCCTGCCGCCTTGGAGTTGACAAGAAACCTCACACACCATGGGCATCAAGTTTCTACTGTAGACTGTTTACATCTTCCTCTATCACGTTACTCTCGCTTAATCAAAAATCACTATCTAATCACCGCACCTAGAAAAAACGTAAAACAATTTAAAAAGGATTTGCTTAAAATTATAGAAAAAGAAAATATTGATTACCTTCTACCTACTTGTGAAGAAATTTTTTATATTGCTTATCTTAAAAAAACACTTGGAAGATACTGCGACATTATTTCCAGTGACATAGATTTTTTAACAAAAGCTCACAGTAAATATCAAATATTCCATCTCGCTCAAAATTGTGGGATTGAATTTCCTGACACGGAATTAATTGATGACAAAAAGCTTATAGATAGACTTCATGAAAATTGGGAAAACAAAATCATTAAACGTGAATATTCACGGTTTGGCACTGGCGTTTTACTCAATCCTAAGGCTAAAAATATTATAAAATTAATACAAAATGGTGGAAAAAACAGTCACTATCTAATTCAAGATAAAATACATGGGAACGAGATATGCACTTATAGTATTGCCCACAAAGGAAATTTGTATGCGCATAGTAGTTATCGACCTAAATACCGGATTAAGAATTCTGCAAGCATTTATTTTTCTAAAGAAACAAATAGCACTCTAGAAAAGTTTGTCAGAAACTTTGTTAAAAAGCATGAATTTAGCGGCCAAATCAGCTTTGATTTTATGAAAAATGACAACGGTATATCACTAATCGAATGCAACCCTAGAGCAACAAGTGGCATACATTTATTTAATAAACAGAATATAGGCGATGCCATTCTTGGACTAAAAACTATCACTACCGATACTGAAAGCAAAGCAGCCATGTCTGCTGCGGCCATGATACTTAATGCCTTACCTCAAGCCATTATCAAACGACAAACATTAGAATGGTTACGCGACTACCGGCATGCTCGCGATATTATTTTCGATAAAAAAGATCCCTTTTTATTTTTTTCTCAATATTTAAGCATCGCCGAAATATTATTATTAGCAATACGCAATCAAAGCTCGATACGAGATGCGACAACTTATGGCATCAACTGGGATGGGGAGATACTATCTAGTTATCCCTGAAAAAATCCTGACGCACCAAACGGCCGGATGTCGTGAGTACAATGGCCTCGATTTACTGGTATTTTTGCTTCTCGCAGGAGCATATACCTGCCCATGTTCTGCGCGTCAACAACCCCTAAGCTTTGTAGCGAATAGAATCCAATCTAAACCCCACAACAAAAAGTGTTACAACATAGACCAACAAACCCGTCATACAAATAACACCCACATAGACAATGCGCTCCAAAGCTAGAAAAGTAGACCAATCAGCAACGTACTGTAAGCTCAAAAACAAGGTAATCGCCATTACCGTATTAGCCACTAATAATCGCAAGATGTAATAACACCAACCATAAGCAGGTTGATAAACGTTTCTCTTGCGTAAGCCGCGATAAAGCAAACCCGCATTCACAAAAGCGGATAAAGAGGTCGCTATCGCCAAGCCAACATGACCTAGCTGCCACAGAAAATGGAAGGGAATAACAAACAACAAGTTGAACAGCATATTCATCCCCATGGCAATAATGCCTATTTTCACCGGCGTTTTGGTATCTTGTCGCGAAAAATACCCCGGTGCTAACACTTTAATTAACATAAACGCGAGTAATCCAACAGAGTAGGCCTTTAGACTTAATGAAGACATCGCAATATCTGTAGTGGTTGTTTTTCCATACTCAAACAAAGTACTTAATATGGGCTGAGACAAAATAAACAAAGCCACTGTCGCAGGAAAAGCAATAAGAAGAATCCAACGCAAAGCCCAATCCATCGTTGCACTAAATTTACTACTATCTTCTGCTACGTGTTGCCTCGACAAACTTGGCAAAATGACAGTACCAATAGCAATGGCAATCGTCCCCAACGGTAACTCAACAAGACGGTCAGAATAGTAAAGCCAAGCAATGCTGCCCGTAGGTAGAAAAGACGCCAGTACCGTGTCCAATAATAAATTGATTTGCGATACCGACACACCAAAAATAGCGGGAGCCATCAACAGTAATACCCGCCGAACACCACTGTCCTTAAAATCAACCTTAGGTCGAGGCATCAAACGCATTTTCCACAAAAAAGGAATCTGAAACCCTAACTGAACCATACCAGCCGCTAATACCCCCCAAGCTAAGGCCATGACGGGTGGATCAAAATAAGGACTTACCCAGATGGCGGCGCTTATTAGGCATATATTCAGTAAGACAGGGGTAAAAGCAGGCGCAGCAAAATGATCGTAACTATTCAATATGGCGCCGGCAAAACCCGTTAAGGAAATCAATAACAAATAGGGAAAGGTAATGCGCAGCATCTGTTGAGCAAGGTCAAACTTGTAAGGATCATTCCAGAATCCTGGCGCGAAGATAGTCGTCACTACCGGCGCACCAACAATTACAACTAAGGTTAGTCCCAACAAGGTAATTCCCAAGCATCCACAAACTCGGTCAATTAAACCTTGTACCGCTTCACGGCTTCCCTTTTCGCGATACTCGGATAAAACAGGGACAAAGGCTTGCGCAAATGCCCCCTCAGCAAACAAACGGCGCAAAAAATTAGGGATTTTAAATGCCACAAAAAAAGCATCAGCACCCGGTTGCGCACCAATAAGGTGCGCAAATACGACATCACGGGCCAAACCAAGTACTCGGGAAAGCATAGTCATAGCGCTTACAATTAAGCCCGATCTCAACAAACCTTTGTGTTTTGTTATCTTTGCACTGCTGTTATTCGATTTTTCCACACGACTACTCTTTAGACATGATCATCTATTTATCCGCACCCGATCCACCTTACCCAAGACGAGGGGCTTAATAAATGGAGTAATAATCATCACACGTGAGTAAGATTATCGGACATAGAAAAAGGCGTGAGTGTAATGGATGTAGAGACATTTGTCGTTTCTTGCATGAACCTTGCAGCAAATCTACCCTTTTATAGTCAATTAACTCTATTATCTTGATCATTTTGGAAGAATGCCTAATGCACAAGTTGAACCTATGTGAAAAGGAACTTCTAGAGCACTTCTACCAGGAAGAGCAGCTCCCTAGCCAGTTTAGCGAGACAGCAGAGGCCTACTATTTACCACTTAGCGAAGAATTAGCTGAACTCGCCAATCAATCCTCGTCATGCTTACTCATCGGTATTAATGGCTGCCAAGGTAGTGGAAAATCCACCCTGGCTGCATTGCTAACAAAGCTACTGACACACACATATCAGAAAAATGTGGCCAACCTGTCGATTGATGACTTTTATTTAACACGACAAGAGCGTCAAGACTTAGCAAACAAAGTACATCCTTTATTTAAAACACGAGGGGTTCCAGGAACACATGACACAAGACTGCTACAAAAAACACTAACAAACTTAACAAATACTCAAGCATCCATTCCCATCCCACGCTTTGATAAATCAATAGATGATCGCAGCGCAACATCTCAATGGGATTACTTAAATGGACCCGCAGATATTATTATTTTGGAAGGTTGGTGCATTGGCGTATGTTCTCAAAAGGAGTCAGCCTTAATTACCGCAATAAATACGCTGGAAAAAGAAGAGGATCCCAAAGGAATATGGCGACGTAAAATAAATAAGTATATAGAAAAAGAGTACATGCCTTTGTTTGCACAATTAGATCGCTTAGTTATGCTTAAGGCGCCGAGTTTTGACTGCGTCTACCTTTGGCGAGAAAAACAAGAAGAGAAACTGCGCAAAAAAAAAACAGAACAATCACTACAAAATAAAAAAATAATGAATTCCAATGAACTGCGACGATTTATAGAACATTACCAACGTTTAACTGAGCATATGTTATGCTTTCTACCACAAAAAGCCGATATTGTTTTCGAACTCAGCCCAGAACATAACATTATCAATAGGTTGGATAATGAACACCGATAAACAAACCCGTTGGATTATTGTGACAGACCTAGATGGCACACTGCTAGATCACCACACTTACAGTTTTATTCCTGCCATTAACGCACTTAACAAACTCAAGCAATACAATACCCCCATTATCATCAATAGCAGTAAGACCGCCGGAGAAATAAATGGTTTGCGCAAGCAACTCAATAATCAGCATCCATTTGTTACAGAAAATGGGTCCGGCATTTTTGTTCCCAAAAATTATTTTTCACATAAACTCGATATCAGCGAAGAAGGTGGCCACTACTGGAAAGTGAATCTTGGAAGATCCAGAGAGCAACTTATTGCCGCATTAAAAAAATTACCTGCCGAATTTAATCAGTACTATCGTAGCTATCATCAGTCTACAGTTGATGACATTATACAAATGACAGGATTATCAAAAGAACAGGCAGAGCGTTCAATGCGGCGAGATTATACCGAACCACTGCAATGGCTCGGCAATGAAGAACAGCGAAAACAGTTTTACTGGCATTTATATAAACAGCATATTCATTTTACCGAAGGCGGGCGTTTTATTCATTTGATGGGACACACCAATAAAGGTAGCGCCACGTCTTGGCTAGCACAACAGTACGAAAAACACTATGGCGAAAATGTTAAAGTCGTGGCTCTGGGCGATGGTAAAAATGACATAGATATGCTGAAAGCAGCTGACATAGCAGTTGTCGTTAAATCGCCAATCAATGACGCCCCCATATTTGACCACCCTTGCAAGATCATCACAAAAAAAACAGGACCCAGTGGCTGGAGCGAAGCCATTCACCAACTTTTTTTCAAACAGGCAGAAACACAACAATGATAAAAAATAGGAGAAACTATGGGTGATTTTTACCAAAACGGTATTATTACGACATTACACGATCTATCCAACCGCAGCTTAGAAGAACTAGAATACGAACTCATCTGCTTTTCAAAAATCAGACCCATGTCGCTGCTGCTACCCTCTCTTTTTTCAGAATTAGAAGGCGATGCCCTACTCAATATTGTTGAGCATTTAAAAAAAGTACCTTACCTTAATGAAATTGTCATTGGGCTGGACCGAGCCGATGAAACACAGTACCGCTATGCCTTAGACTTTTTTGGAGAACTACCCCAACACCACCGTATTTTGTGGAATGATGGTCCACGTTTGCAAGCTATCGACAAGGAGTTACAAGCCCTCGGGCTCGCGCCGCAAGAACTCGGCAAAGGTAGAAATGTTTGGTATTGTCTGGGCTACATTTTCTCTTCAGGGAAAAGCGAATCGATTGCTTTACATGATTGTGATATTTTGACCTATGATCGCCGCATGCTTGCGCGACTCATCTACCCCGTTGCCAACCCTAATTTTAACTATGAATTTTGTAAAGGCTACTATGCCCGCATTGCCGATCAAAACATGAATGGCCGCGTCTGCCGCTTACTCGTTACACCACTATTGCGGGCACTTAAACGTATCGTAGGTGACTCACCCTACTTGGATTATATGGACAGCTATCGATATTCACTGGCTGGAGAATTTTCATTCCGGCGAGATGTTATTTCTGATATTCGCATTCCAAGTGATTGGGGACTAGAAATAGGTGTACTCTCAGAAGTCCACCGAAACTATGCCAATAATCGCTTGTGTCAGGTTGATATTGCAGCCACCTATGACCACAAACATCAAGATTTATCTTTCGATGATGCCACTGCTGGTTTATCAAAAATGTCCATTGATATCAGCAAGGCACTATTTCGAAAATTGGCAACGCAAGGTGTCGTTTTTTCCCCGGAAACATTCCGCACAATAAAAGCCACTTACTTTCGAATAGCACTCGACTTTGTTGAAACCTATAAAAACGATGCCATCATCAATGGCCTTAACATTGATGTCCATAAAGAAGAATTAGCCGTTGAAATGTTTGCTAAGAATGTCATGAAAGCTGGACAAGAATTTATCGACAAACCTATGGAAAACCCTTTTATACCCAGCTGGAGCCGAGTCGTCAGCGCGATACCGGATATTTACGAGCGTTTGCGCAATGCTGTGCATGAAGATAACGAAGAATTTAGTAAAAGCGGATAAGCCATGCAGAATGTTACACTCGAACAATTAGCAGAGCGCATAGAGAATCACCTTGGTTTAATTTATACCGATGAAGACAATAAAGCGCTGGCGCAAAAACTCATCAAAATTATGCGTCTGGACGAATTTTGCTTTACACCCTTGCACCAACACAACCACTGGACTGAACACGACATTGCGGTTATCACTTACGGAAATTCTGTCGTCAATGACAATGAAGCGCCTTTAAAAACGCTCCATCATTTTTTACATCAGTATCTACACGAATATATCAATACCATTCATATTCTGCCTTTTTTTCCTTACTGCGCAGATGATGGCTTTTCTGTTATCAACTATCGTTCTGTCAATACAGAGTTAGGCTCATGGGATGACATCGACATTATTAGTCGTGATTTCCGGCTCATGTCGGATCTGGTTATTAATCACTGCTCAAAAGACAATGAATGGTTTCAGCAGTTTATTCGCGATGAAGAACCAGGAAAGTTTTTCTTTGTCACGGGTTCACCAGACGATGATACTTCAGCCGTTGTACGGCCACGAACCACACCGCTGTTTCGTAAAACCAACGTAATCAAAGCGAACAAGCAAGATGACCCTAAGTACGTATGGTGCACATTCAGTCACGACCAAGTCGATTTTGATTTTAAAAATCCCGACGTGCTATGCGCAATTGTCGGCATCATTCGTTTTTATCTCAATCACGGTATACGTATTTTTCGGTTTGATGCTGTGGCATTTTTATGGAAAGAACTGGGCACAAGCTGTATCAACCTGCCACAAACCCATGAGATTGTGCGCTTATTAAGGACACTCATAGAACACGCACAAAAAGATTCCATTATCATTACCGAAACGAACATTCCCAATAGAGAAAACTTGTCCTATTTTGGCAATGGCAATGAGGCACACTGCATTTATAATTTTTCATTACCTCCACTACTTGTCAACACACTAACAACCGGAGACTGTCATTATCTAAAAAACTGGCTAATGAGTATGCCGCCGGCTCAAAACGGTACGACCTATTTTAATTTCATAGCCTCCCACGATGGTATAGGGCTAAGACCTGCGGAGGGGCTGTTAAGTGATAAAGAAATCCAAAACCTGACTGAAACCATGGAAATGTTTGGTGGAAAAATTTCTTGGCGCGCACTTGATAATGGCATAAATAAACCCTACGAAATCAATATTTCATTATTTGATGCACTAAAAGGAACGACCAAAGGTCCTGATCAGTGGCAGATCGCTCGCTTCGTTTGTGCACATGCCATTATGTTGGCCCTAGAAGGCATCCCCGCGTTTTATATTCACAGCCTTCTTGCGACCGAAAATGACTTAAAGCGCGTTGACGATAAGGGCTATAACCGTGCGATTAATCGACATCAATGGCAAGCTGAGGAACTGACGAAACAACTCATCAATGAAAACACCACTCATCATCAAGTTCTTAAACAGCTAAAAAATTTAATTCACATACGTAAACAACAACCAGCATTCCACCCTAATGCCACACAGTTTACACTTCATTTTAACAACCAAATCTTTGCTTTTTGGCGACAAAGCATGGATAGACGTCAAAGTATTTTTTGTTTGCACAACATCAGCGACACAGCCCAAACCGTTTTATTGTCCAGTATTAACCTTATAGCTACTGACCACTGGCATGACCTAATCAGCGGGGCCCAACTAGACAATCACGGAGACAAATATGTTATGGCGCCATATCAAGCACTTTGGCTCAGCAACTTTTAAAGCGACTATACTAACTTCTATTAAAGCTCGCATTGAGGCTTATTTTGTGATAGAAATCACACACCGAGTAACAATGGTTTCTAAAAACGCCACAATATTCGCTTTTAGCGATAGCTTTATATAAGATACGCGCGCCTCCGAGAACGGAAGGATGCAAAATTAGACGTACACATCATTGATAACCTCATACATTTTAAGGACACCACTATGAGTTTAGCCAACACCTACAGAGTCGTATTCTCGGGTAACACCCTTGATGGCAGATCAAAAGCTGATGTTTCGATACGTTTTGCCAATGCTTTTAACCTTAAAGATAAAGATGCCCTAGAACGCTTGTTTTCTGGTAAGACCATTACCCTCAAAAGAGGTTTAAACTACGAACAAGCCCAACACTATAGTGAGATTTTACAAAAGCTAGGGGCGGATTGCTGCATTGAATACGAATCTAACCCTTTATTTGTGCAGGGTGATGTCGATTATGACTACGAGCGCAAAAAGCGCCTTAGAGTTGCTCAATTTAGCGGAAGCAACTTTGACAATATCGAATTAGCCCCCAAGGTATAGAAATCTTCTATATATCACCTTTTTAACATCCAAAGTGTCTGCTATTAACTCGACATTAAAACCTGCCGGGTTAGTGGTTGACAAAGCCGCCTTAACTGGCATAATTGCGCCCCCTGAATTTGACCTGGGTCATTTCCCAGCAAACGCATACGAATTCATTTTACTGAACACTCAATATAGGAGCACAACGGTGGCAAACTCACCTCAAGCGAAAAAGCGTGCCATCCAGAACGAAAAGGCTCGCAAACACAATGCTAGCTTGCGATCTATGGTTCGCACACAAATTAAGAAAGTGATAGCTGCAATAGACGCGGGCAATAAAGAGGAAGCAAACAAAGCATACGCTTCTGCGGTACCTGTTATCGATCGTATGGCCGACAAAGGCATCATTCATAAAAATAAAGCAGCTCGCTACAAAAGCAGACTGAATAGCCAAGTTAAAGCGCTCTAATCAAGACAACACTGTCTATCTATGTACAAACGCCCTGATTATCAGGGCGTTTTACTATCTTTAAGCGGATATAGAGGCGCCTGTGGCTTCTATTACCTCTGCCGCTATGACAAACTAATGCCCTGAACATTAACCCGAGGGTCACATGTCTGCACTTGTCACAAATACCATTGCAATTGGCTTCTACTTGGCTGCTAGCATATGCCTATTTGTATTGATTGTACGGAAACATTCTCTTAGCACACCTTTATTATCAACACTGATTGTATTAGCAACAACGAGCCATTGTGTTGGCCTATATCAGCTTATGTTTTTGGAAAATGGCATCGACCTAGCCATCCACAATATGTTCTCACTAGTAATACTGGTGATAAATGTGTTGGTTTTATTAAGCAGTGTCAAAAAGCCTCTGCAAAATTTGTTTATTGCACTACTCCCATTAACTATTACAGCCATCAGTTTTTCATTATTTTTACGAGAAAGTAACCATCTATTCATCGCCGTTACTCCTGGCGTTAGTGCACACATCATATTATCAATCATTGCTTATGGCCTTTTATCGATGGCATCTCTACAAGCACTTTTGTGGAGTTGGCAAAGCCATCAAATTAAGCGTCATCGACTATCCGGCGTCGCTCAACTACTCCCTCCGCTACAAACAATGGAATTGTTAATCTTTGATATATTATGGGTTGGTGTTATTTTACTAGCAGCCGCGATCACCGTGGGCTTTATTTATCTTGAAGATATTTTTGATCAACACCTCATACATAAAACCGTGCTATCGCTATTTGCATTAAGTGTTTTCTCTGCATTACTGTGGGGTCGTCACTATCTAGGCTGGCGAGGCAATATTGCTGTAAAATGGATATTAAGCGGGTTTTGCCTACTAATGCTTAGTTATTTTGGTAGCAAAGTAGCGCTTGAGTTGATAATAAATAACAGATAGCTTTATACAAGACCACTAATGATAATTATTTATTATAAACATGTGATCAATTTTTAACTTACAATAATGTGACGCATATCACATCTTTAGTATAAGCTTGGATATTGGCACCCATTATTGTTGTATTATTGATCAAATTACGAAAACCTAGTAAGTAGGGCCTTTAAACCAATAAATATTAACGGAGCGACCTGAAGTCAGGGTGAAGTCTATGACTGAGAATAAACAAGTGTTTAACAAACCTCGCCCACACCTACGCTCTGTGGCTCCAGGCAAAGTCACAACCTACGATATCAAAGTTGCTGCCTGGATTAATCATTGCCAAGAAGTCGCTGTGACCCAAGCAGATATGTTGTTTGAGGAGTTCACAGAACTCGCTATTGAGCAACTCAACGAAAATATTGAAAAGTCGACCACCAACCAGGGCAATATTCTTGCCATGGAAAACTTGAATGAATTCAAGGCCAATATTGATCGCTTAAAACTCAACTTTGGTGACCAGATTAATCATGGGTTTGATCTTTTTCAGCGCAAAGCCCTCTCAACATACTTACGTGAACCACACCCAGACGATAAAATATGGTCTCTCATCGACAACGATGAACTGGAAGAGACAATTGCCATCAAAACCATCGCTCATGAGAGCAACATAGAATTTCAGGATGAATTATGGCGTTTAGAAAAGCGTTTTGGCAGCATCAATGGAGGAGAGGCCGTTAACGAGCACAACAATCCTATCTCTCCCTTACAATTCTGTGTTGCGTTACGGTCTAGTCTAACCTTGGTTAATTTAGATACCCCCTCTAAACTAACAACGTACAAGGTGTTTGCGAGTATCATTTATAAATATCTTCAGCCGTTGTACACAACTACAAACGAGTACTTTATTTCTGAGGGTATTTTACCAAACCTTCGCTATGATAAAGGTGTCACTCAGAGCACCTATGATGTCAAAAGTAATATTGACAAAAATCCTTATTTACAAGAAAAAGCGGATGCCCAAACTAGTGACGTGATGGGAACTAACCAACCCGTGAAAGAGGGAGATCAAATTCAACTTGTCTATGCTATTCGATCTCTATTGCAACAAACACGTAACTACGAAGCAGACAACAAACCACCCGTAGTGTCTGATGTAGCACCACAACAATTTAGAGACCCAGGGCAAAAGGTCTCCCACCCGCCTATTTTATTTGTTAATCAACAGATTATTGATGCAGTTGAGAATGTTCAATCGGCTAAAACGGTGCTGATCAGTGAAGTTAAGCAACTAGACCCTCAGAGTATTATTGAAACCAATAAACAAATCGCTAATGAACTTGCCAAAGAGTCACCCGATGGCAAAATCAACCCCCAAGACATGTATACCATTGATTTGGTAGGTATACTTTTCGAATATATATTAACGGACGATAGTCTACCTGACTCAGTAAAAACGCTACTCAGTCATTTGCATACGCCTTTCTTAAAACTCGCATTTATTGATACTCAGTTCTTTGAAAAACCGGAACATCCTGCTCGGCTTTTATTGGATAGTTTGGCAGAAGCAGGCGCAAACTGGGTGAACAACGATGGTTCTGCGCAATATGATATGTACAATGAAATAAAAGCCATTGTTATGCGCATCATGGATGAATTTAAAAATGATGTCCGTCTGTTTGCAGAAATATTATTTGAATTCAATCGCCTCAAAAATAAGCTTAATCACAAACATCAGCTTAAAGAACGTAACACTATTGAGAGAGTTCAGGGGCAAGAGCGTCTCCGTCTCGCAAAACAGAGAGCTAAAAAAGAATTAGAGTCACGCGTTAAAGGTATTAAGTTACCTTCAGCAGTCATCCAGCTATTTAAACCGTGGTTTACCTATCTAACGCTGTTACAACTGCGAGATAGTGATAACGAAGCGCTTTGGAAACAAGCCATTAGAGTTGTTGATGAGTTAGTTTACTTTTTTAACTTCGGAAAAAAAGATACCGATCGCAGTGAATTAGAATCCCGCTTCAATGGTATTTTATCGGCAATTAAAGTTGGCTTTAACACCATGGGCTATGATCAAAGCAAATCGAAAAAAGCACTAGTCGATTTAACTGCCCTAAAAATAGCAACCATTAAGAAATTTGTGAAACCTGCGGCAACGGTTGCTAAACCCCCTGAAGAAAAAGTGGAAGATAATGCTAAACCTCTTCCGATTAAGGAGCCAACGCCCATTAAGCAAAAAGAAGAAACACCTACAGCCGAAGAGGAAAAGGTAATCAATTATCTTAAACTCATCGAGCCTGGAACCTGGTTCGAATTCAAAGACCATGTACGACTTAAAGTTAATGGCTTCAGCTCAAAACTGATGAAATATATGCTAGTTGACAGCACTAGTCACAAAGTTGTTATGATATCGCGCCTAGAACTCGCGAGAAAAATAATGTCTGGTGATGCTGAAATTGTGGCTGGTAGTACTAAGCCTCTATTTGAACGAGCGCTAGAGCGTATTTTTCAAAAATTGGATAATGAAGCAAAATCATTATAACGATGCAGAACCAATAAAAAGAGAAACTTAATGGAGCCTACCAACACCCCAGGGAGCAATAATGATCAGCAAACCCTGGCAAACAGGCGTCGCTTAAAACGTTATCGCCTTTATGCGGATATCGAAATAATCGACACTCTCAGCAATAAACGTCTAGGTAAATTAGTAGACATACACCAGGAAGGTTTACTGCTTATTGGTGACGCCTTAGCATTAAACGCATCCCATCAAATAAAGCTATTTTTACCTAGTATGGTCAATCTACAGCGTGAATTTCAGTTAGGAATTGAATGTATTTGGTGCCATCCATCTGAAGGAGATGACGACCTTTTTTGGAGTGGGTGCGGAATTATCGATAAATCTGATATTGCATCTGCATGCATTACATCCCTCGTCAATATCCGCTCCTAAGACCCCTTGCGAATGTGGCAAAACTCTTTAAGATAAGCACTCCCAACAACCTGTAGGCAGATTTTTTTTGAACGACATTCCATTGAGTTTCTTATTTAGCTCCCTCGGTATACTGATCCTTTGTTCAGCTTTCTTTTCTAGTTCAGAAACCGCGATGATGTCACTCAACCGATATCGCTTGAGACATTTGGAAAAGAAAGGTCATCAAGGCGCTAAACGCTCTTCTTCTCTACTCAAAAGGCCTGACCGGCTAATAGGTGTTATCCTAATTGGCAATAACTTGGTTAATAACATTGCCGCCGCCATTGCAACCTTGATCGCTATTCGCCTCTATGGAGAAGATGCTGTTCTCTCTGCCAGTGTTATTTTAACGCTAGCGGTACTTATCTTCGCAGAAGTCACCCCCAAAACTATCGCCGCTCTCTACCCTGAGAAAGTGGCCTTCCCATTTAGCTGGATACTAAAACCATTACTCTTTGTACTCTACCCCGCTGTTTGGCTAGTGAATTCCATATCGAATGGTTTAGCTAGAGCATGTGGCGTTAATACAACAAATGCACAGGTTCATGAGCATTTAAATCCGGATGAGTTAAGAACAGTGGTAGGTGAAGCAGGAGGCCTCATACCTGATGAGCACCAAGATATGCTGCTCAACATCCTAGATCTGGAAAAAGCTTCCGTTGAAGATATTATGATTCCTCGAAGTGATGTGGTAGGAATTAATATCGAAGACTCCATAGCCGATATCATTAAACAACTAGAAACCGTCGAATATACGCGTTTACCCGTCTACGAAGGCAATATCAATAATGTGATTGGTGTATTGCATCTTCGCTTCACGCCTCGTTTTTTACAAAGTAAAGAATCGCTAACCCATCAGGATATTCGAGACCATATTAGTTCTCCTTACTTTGTCCCAGAAAGTACCCCGCTACATAAGCAACTTATTCATTTTAAAAGCCAGAAGCACAATATGGCGCTGGTCGTTGACGAATACGGAGAAATTCAGGGTTTAATCACACTTGCTGACTTACTGGAAGAAATTGTTGGGGACTTTACCACAAACCTTGGCAATTCCAATGAGGCAGAAATACGTGCCGTTGATGATGACTGGTATCTAATTGATGGAGGAACATCAATTAGAGATATCAACCGACAATTAGCTTGGGAACTACCAACCAATGGACCAAAAACCTTGAACGGGTTAATGATGGAATATCTAGAAAATATTCCTAAAGGTCACATCAGCTTTAAAATTACAGATTATATTTTTGAGACAACAGAAATTTCGAACACTATGATTAGCACAGCGAAAGTGAGATTGGTGGATGACGCATAAAATGCACGACATACTAATTTAAAAAATAAAATCACCCGATTAACAATTTATTTCAACCAGAAACCCTGTACTCAAAGCATTTTTACCAGATTTTTGCTTCGACTCCTGAAAAAAGCCAGGGAAGGCTTTTTTCAGGGTTAACTAAATAAAGGGGTTGACCCGCTTCTCTCGATTAAAAGCACGCTCAATAGTTTCCCGCTTCTCTCCGTTACTCATTCCCCCCCAGAGTCGAATCTCTTCAGCACTTCGGTAACACCCCGTGCAAATATCATCTTCATCTAACGCGCAAACAGAAATACAAGGAGAGCCCACTAGTTTTTGCTCTATTTGTTCGATGTTATAAATATTCTTATCATTTGACATATGGTCACCTCTAAAAATTGTCTTTTTTCGCGATAGCAGCGTCAGCGCTGTGCTCAAATCCTCATTTATGTTGTATAAGCTGCGGTTCTGCGCGCAGTGCTTTCTTGCTCTCACAAAAAATCCTAATTTTTAGAGGTGCCCATATAAAACTGATCCTCTACGAAAATCTTATACCGGCTTAGCCTCAGCGCAGATTACCACATTTTTTCTGGCGCAGAATGCTCTCTTTCAAAGGTTTGAGCAAAACAACGCTCTAGTAATATCTTAATGACGCCCGCTGTAAACCCCCATATTTCAAAACCATCAAACTCATAAGCCGGCGCCCACAATAGGGCTTTGCGGTGAAGAAAAACATCCGTTCGAATGCGCTTAGACGGAGCAAGCTCGCCAAGAGGAACAAAAAATATAGATTCTATTTCTCCTGGGTTAGCCACTAGCTCCAGGGGAGCATTGGTCATTGCGATAACCGGTGTAACCGCCGTATTGTTCCGGGTTGGCAAACTGGGCAATACCCCTAAAACGTCGACCAAACGGCTATCTAGGGCTATTTCCTCACGTGCTTCACGCAAGGCAGTGGCCACGGGAAACTGATCACCGTCTTCCCACATTCCACCGGGAAAAGCCACCTCGCCTCCATGCTGGCGTAAATGCACTGCACGCTTCGTCAATAACAAATACAAGTCATTATCACGTTCTACAATAGGAACAAGCACCGCCGCCTTCCCTTTGCAGAAGCTTTTATCCATCGGCTCAGGCACTGGCAATAAACCAGAATCAATGAGAGCTATGTCACGTTTCATTTTATTATTTCAACTACCTTTATTCATTTCACAAAAAATGGTTATAACAGAAAAAACGCTAAAACAGCGTGATTCACCTCATTACAGGAGCAAAACCTGAGTTCTTACACAAGAATACATGCAAATCTCAATTTAGAACGGTTACCTGCTGATTTCCCCATTATTCTAATAACTATTTAGTCTAATAACTGCTATCTACATAGCAAAGTTTTTTTTGTAGTATAAGTTTTGTACAAAATTATGACCATAGTAACACGCTTTTGCGGTATTCGAGGTGGGGGCCTCAGCGCATAAAGTTTTAATAGGAGAAGCATCGTGTCGGATTTACCAAGTTTTGATATCTTACTTAAATTGGCAAAAGAACAGCCAGATGAGCTGGAAAGATTTCGCCAAGAGCAGGTAGAAAATATTATTAATAGCGCACCTGAAGAGTGTCAACGCCGCCTTCGCGGGCTACAATTTCAGATTGATGCCCAACGCAAAATACACGCAGATTCTCCTATGGGAGCCTGTATGAAAATAAACCAAATGATGCATGAATCATTTGCAGAATTGCGTAATTGGCTGAATACAATCACAGGGGTCAACGATCCTTTAAATGCTGATATGCAATCCATTGACCGCAATACCAAAATCGCTGCAAAAGTACTCAGTTTTCCAGCGAGTTAATCTCTTCGAGATATCGAGACTTAACTCATCTATAATGCCATTTTTTATTACTATTAACCCGGCAGGTTTTTATGTATGCTGGGGTTAATAAGCGGGGCAAGGATGCACCGCCACTGGTCGTTAGACCAGTGCGAATCCCTTAAAAACAAGGGATTTCACGCAATTCCGCCAGTTTTTAAGGGATGAAAATTAAATAGATCAGGACCACCTATTTAATTTCCAGGTTACATAGTTAAGATGGCATTATGAAATTTTGCAGTATGTGTGGTACTAGTGTTAGCTGGCTTGTTCCGGCTGACGATAATCGTGAACGCCACGTTTGTGATAACGCGTCATGTGCAACTATTCACTACCAAAATCCCCGTATCATTACAGGGGTTTTACCTATCCACAACGATAAAGTATTACTCTGTAAACGCGCTATTGAGCCACGATATGGCCTCTGGACATTGCCCGCGGGCTTTTTAGAAAATGGAGAAAGTACTGAGCAAGGTGCTCTGAGAGAGTCTTGGGAAGAAGCAAAAGCAACATTAAAAAACGCCTTCTTGTATACCATTTTTGATTTGCCACATATCAATCAAGTCTATTTTTTTTATAAAGCTGAATTAGCTGATACAAACTTTGACGCGGGAGAAGAGTCTTTGGATGTAAAGTTATTTACAGAAAGTGAAATACCTTGGCAACAACTCGCATTTCCTGTGGTAGAAGAAACACTGAAATATTACTTTTCTGATAGAGGCCAAGAAGAATTTATTTTTCGTGCTAAGGTACTAAAACAGTCTCATACAGATAAGAAATAGTTTGGTATATGTTTGCATAACTTAGCAAACTTCTAAACGCAAAATATCATAAGCTGGATCTTCATAAGGGTGGGCATTTTTTAGTGCAGCGATCACATCCGCTAAGCGATGTGACTCACAGAGTGTTTCTACTCGATATTCCATGACTTTTTCTAATTTCCCTTCTTCACCAATAAAGGGCTGACTCTGGTCAAGAGGGCGGAATTGCCCCTCGCCCAGCACTTGCCAGGAGCAGTCAGCATAATTTCCTTGTCGACCAGCACCAGCCTCAAATATTGCTGTTTTTACTGACTCACAATGAGATTCAGGAACAAAGAAGACAAGCTTAAACAAGCTAGTTTTTACCCCATTCATTGATAGTTTTAGCAACATCGCCTTTATTTTTTTCAACTTCTGCCGCAAATTGCCCGCGAAAAGTTTGTCCCAAATTAATACCGTTCAAAACAACATTAATCATCTTCCACTGGCCTTTTTTATTTTTTGCCATCGTGTAAGAAACCTGATTTGTGGATGATGCACCTCGTATTTCTTGTACGACAGCTATTTTTTTAGATTCACCTACAGGCTCTGCAGGAGGGAGCACAGATACTTCTAAATCACTGAAATTAGACATACCTTTACCATAGGTATTCACTAAGCCCAATTTAAACGCTTTAGAAAAATTAGATACCTCTGTTGCGCTTACTTGTTTAGCATAATCACCCATGACCCCTCGTGCGATATAGTCAAAGGCAACAACAGGATCAAGTATCAATGATAATTGCTCAACAAACTTTTTTGGCTCATTAACAGGATCAAGCCCCGAATCAATAGCAGACAATACTTTTAAGGTAGTCTGCTGAACCACTTTATGCGGCTCAGAATCAAATGTCACCTCAATAACCTTCACTTTCGCATTCGATGCCAATGAAACAAAACAAGTGGCTAACATCAGCAATAATGCAACAGATAAGCGCTGTTGATATCGACTCACTTTTTTATACCGCTCTTTTTTAGAAACGTATCGCATAGGATTCTCCAATAACCTTATTCCGTAACAAATTTTTACTGACATACCAAGCGGCACACTATACCATTTGCATCCCAAGGCTCAAATACTATTTAGGGCACCTCTAAAGATTGTCTTTTTGTCCGCTAGCGGCGTTGTTGCCGTCGCACTCAAATGCTCATGTATACCACGTACACTGTGCTTTTTAGCGAATAAAAATTCTCATGTTTAGAGGCGCCCTTGAGTCTCAAAACCAACTGTACCAAATTCAAACTGAATAGAGACTGAATATTATGCTGGATACCTTACTGCCATGGATCGCCACATTGATAGGATTTGCTGGCTTAATATGGAGTGCTGACCGTTTTGTAGAAGGCAGTGCTACCATTGCCAGCCATCTTGGTATGTCAAAGCTTATGGTTGGTCTAACTGTTGTCGCCTTTGGCACCTCCGCTCCAGAGGTCATCGTATCTATCAGTTCAGCCTTGAAACAGGCAGGAGAGCTCGCTGTAGGTAATGCCTTAGGCTCGAATTTGGCTAATGTTGGTATGGTATTGGGCATCACGGCCCTTATTGCACCTCTACCCATTAAACGCCACATTCTCCAGCAAGAATTTTTACTAATGATGGCGGTAATGGCAGTAGCAGGGGTATTCCTTTACGATGCCAAACTTCTATTGTGGGAAGGCTTTGTTTTAGTGGGCCTGTTAATTCCCATTTTGTATTGGATTAACCACAGTAAAAAACAACACCCAGAAGAGATTGAAGAAGTTCCTGAGCTGCCGATATCAATGGCCTCTATCTGGTTCCTTATTGGTTTGCTCTGCTTAATAGGAAGTGCCGAATTGCTGGTTTGGGGAGCTACAGCTATTGCAACGAGTTTTGGGGTTAGCCCACTTGTCATTGGTTTAACGATTGTCGCGGTGGGCACCAGCCTACCCGAACTTGCCGCTAGCGTAGCCAGTGCGATGAAAGGGCATCACGATATCGCCATAGGCAATGTCATTGGCTCCAACATTTTCAATTTATTATTAGTGATGGGCATTCCCACCCTTATCCACCCTATATCAATGGAAGGTGTTGTATTTTCCCGAGATTTTGTCGCAATGACCCTTATTACCTTGGCTTTAGGTGGCTTTATGTTATTTAGCTTTTTGCGCAACCACGGTAAACATAGTCAACTGGGCAGACTATCCGGGCTTATATTGTTAGTATTGTACGCTGGCTACTACACCTTACTTTTTTAAGAACACCGTTAAGAACAATGTTTTAAAGGCAAATAATGACGAGTACGGTCACCAATAACACTAAGCAAAATACATCTACCCTGATTAATGCGGGGAAACGCACTATCTCCATGGAAATGGCGGCGATTACTGAACTAACCGATCGTATTGATGAAGGTTTTATTAAAGCCTGTGAGCTGATACTAGGCTGCCAAGGCCGGACCATCGTTACTGGCATGGGAAAATCAGGGCATATTGGCAAAAAGATAGCGGCTACGTTGGCGAGTACTGGCACACCCTCTTTCTTTGTGCATCCAGGAGAAGCCAGTCACGGCGATTTAGGTATGATTACTAAGGGTGATGTAGTCATCGCAATATCGAATTCGGGCAGCTCTGCAGAAATTGTCACCCTGTTACCCCTACTTAAGCGCCTAAACATACCCTTGATCAGTATGGCTGGCAAGGTTGACTCACCATTGGCTCAGCAAGCAGATATAAATCTTGATATTAGCGTTGATTGTGAAGCCTGTCCTCTGGATCTGGCGCCAACATCAAGTACAACGGTTACCTTAGTGATGGGCGATGCACTAGCAGTAGCGCTACTCGAAGCTCGGGGTTTCACCGCAGAAGACTTTGCATTTTCACATCCTGGTGGAGCGCTGGGCCGGCGTTTACTTTTGAAAGTCAGCGATATTATGCACAGCGACCAAGAATTGCCGGTGGTTGAAGAAAACACACCTCTAAAACAGGCTCTGGTAGAAATGACACAAAAAGGGCTAGGTATTACTACGGTACTGGATAAAAATGGAAAGCTAAGTGGCGTATTTACCGATGGTGATTTACGCCGTGCTGTAGACCAACACGTTGATCTCAATGCCGTGAGCATCCAAGAGGTGATGAGCGCAAATCCGTCTTATATCAGTAGCAACATGCTGGCTGCAGAAGCCTTAGGGTTAATGGAAAAACGGGCTATTACCGCGCTCATTGTTGCCGATGACTATCAACACCCTATCGGTGTTATTCATATGCACGATATATTAAGAGCCGGTATTCTTTAACAGGCCCTAGTGAACGATTGTATGAAATTATCTGATTTTTCCCCCGCTATTATCGACAAAGCTCGTAGGATAAAATTATTCGTGCTCGATGTGGATGGTGTGCTCACTGATGGCAAACTCTACTTCACCAATAATGGCGACGAATTCAAAGCATTTAATTCACTAGATGGGCATGGTATTAAAATGCTACAAAAAAGTGGCGTAACCGTCGCTGTGATTACCGGGCGCACCAGCCATATTGTTGAAACGCGCACCCAAGCACTGGGGATTAAGCACCTGATTCAAGGTCGAGAAGATAAGCTCGCTGCTCTAGACGAACTACGAAAGCAATTACCTTTAGACTATGAAGAAATTGCACATATGGGTGATGATTACCCCGATTTACCCTTAATAAGACGTCTTGGCTTAGGAATGACAGTCGCTGATGGACATTGGGCCGTTAAAGAGCATGCTGACTGGCTCAGTCAGTATAAGGGTGGCGAAGGGGCTGTACGTGAGGCCTGCGATTTTATTATGCTCGCTCAAGGGACGTTTGAAGCCGCACTACAACATTATTTATAAGGATTAAAATGCCAAGGCGCTGGATACTCTTACTCACCCTCGCTGGTTCTTTTTTACTGGTGTATCTACTCTGGCGCTCCCCTCCCGCTGAACTCAATGAACTGTTTAACTCACACAAACAAAAAGCGGACTTTCCCAGTAGTTTTTTGAAAAATGCTCATACCCGACAATATGATGAACAAGGCCGTCTGGATTACTCACTGACCGCAGATACCATTAATTACTATGAAAATGTAGGGGCTCAAAAGCCTGACACCATTATGGAACAACCCTATTTCACCTTATATGACTACAATGAAACCAATCGTGAGGTCAGTGCCATATCAACTATTTCTGCCAATATGGCTGAGGGTAACGAAAAAAAAAGATGAATTAACCTTAATGGGGGATGTCATTATTAAACAAGTGGCGATCAACAAAAAAGATCGTCGCGAGAGCGAAACCTCCGAACTAAAAACGGAATTACTGTTCATACAGCCGAATCGCCGTTACGCAGAAACAGATAAACCTGTTATCATCACGAGCAAGGCTGGCACCACAACGGCCACTGGATTAAAAGTATTTTTCAATGAAAAACGCATAGAATTACTCTCGGATGTGAAAGGTCAATATGCTCCTCAATAAACGCCACCACTTATTGATTAAATTATTATTCGCAAGTGTTTTATTATTAGTGCATTCTTACGCATTGAGTCTGCCCGAAGATAGCCAGAAACCCATCCATATTACCTCTAATTCTGCCATTAAAGATCAGCAGCGCGGACTCACCATTTATGAAGGCAATGTCGATATTAAACAAGGCACATTGAACATTAAAGCGGACAAGGTAACGATTTATATCGTTGAAGAGGAGGTTACTCGTATTATTGCGGAAGGCAAGCCCGCGAGTTTTAAACAAAAACCAGAACCCAATAAAGGGGATGTACTCGCCAAAGCCGACACCATTAAATATCAGCTGAGTCAAAAAAAAGTCACTCTGATAAATAATGCATCTATTGATCAGGATGGCTCTGTTTTTACAAGTAATAAAATTGATTACTACATCGAAGGTGCTCGCGCTGAGGGCCAAGGTAATGTCAATGTTGTCCTCCAACCACAAAAAGATAAGCCCTAAAATTATCGCTACATCATGTCAACGCTTTACGCTCACCATCTCGCCAAAACTTACGCAAAACGCCCCGTTGTGACCGACGTTTCCGTGAGTGTTAAAAGCGGACAAATTGTTGGACTATTGGGCCCTAATGGTGCTGGAAAAACCACGTGTTTTTATATGATTGCCGGGCTTGTTGCCGCCGATAAAGGCAAAATCACCATCGATGATAAAGATATTACTCCCTTACCTATGCACGGTCGCGCTCGCGCAGGAATTGGTTACTTGCCACAAGAAGCATCGGTTTTTCGCAAACTGTCTGTCTCGAATAATATTCTTGCAATCCTTGAAACCCGCAAGGAATTATCGCGTAAACAACGCCTAGAAAAACTAGAACAACTACTAAAAGAGTTTCATATCACTCATATTCGCGATTCTCTTGGAATGTCATTATCTGGTGGTGAGCGCCGAAGGGTTGAAATTGCCCGCGCGTTAGCGACTGAGCCCAGCTTTATTTTATTGGATGAGCCCTTTGCTGGCGTTGACCCTATTTCAGTTAACGATATCAAACAAATTATCACCCACCTCAAAGACCGAGGTATCGGTGTGTTAATCACCGACCACAACGTTCGCGAAACCCTCACCATTTGCGAAACAGCGTATATTGTTAGCGAAGGGCACATTATTGCTGAAGGGGATGCCGACGCGATTATGAGTAATCAAGCGGTTCGTGATGTTTATCTCGGTCATCAATTTAAGCTGTAAGCAGAAGGTTTCGCTAATAAACGTCTTTGTTGGCTAGTTAAACCCAGATCAGGCTATTGGCCAATTCAGTATAAGCTGTCCAGATGAATCGGACTTAAACGCCAGCATGGCCAGCGACATAATTCCGGACATCATTAATGACATAAAAAATGAAAATAAATGAAAGCTGTATTTGTTCGAAATAATTTTATCCCACCACTGGATATAACTGGGGGCACCGAGGCTTAGAAATTCACGTCCCCCGTTTTAGCTATGAACACGTTGTGCCTCATCCCGGATTACTTCAATGGTACTCATTAGTTCCTGTTTGAGCGTTGTGTGAGAAATAACCTGTCTTTCCAGGTCAAAGTTGTCATAAAAACTTGGCAGTGAAAAAGATGCAGCTACTTTTCCGTCAAAAGATTGAGCGGACTCGACCGCCATGGACAACACACTTTTTGCGCCACTGGCTCCCGGTGATGTCGCCAGCATAATCACAGACCTGCCTTGATAGACATTTCGGTTTGCTCTGGATGCCCAGTCAAACAGGTTTTTATACGCAACGGTGTAACCGCCATTGTGTTCCGCATATGCAATCATTAAGGCATCCGCGCTGGCAATTTTTGCAAGGAAGCGATGTACCGCCTGGGGGATGCCTCGCTCCCTCTCCAGGTCTTCACTGTAAATGGGCAGTTCAAAATCATTGATATCGATTAGCTCAACGTTATGATCGTGCAATAAGCTCGTCGCGTACGTGAGCAATTGCTTGTTGATGGACTTTTTACTGTTGCTTGCTGCGAAGGCTAAAATATTCATTTCCTGTTCCTCTTGTTTGCCAATACTCACCTGCCGGGGAGTATCTGTTAAAAAATAACCCGATTTTTCTAGTCGCGTGTCAGTTACTTATTGAGCCCAGTTTTCCCGCGCGATAGTCGGCCTCAACACGATCCAGCTCCTCAGTTGTACTCATGACAAAAGGCCCGCGTTGAACAAAACTTTCCCGGACTGGTTCGGCACCAATCAATACAAAGTGGGTTTCACTGTTAGCGGCCGCCTGAAGCACAACGTCTGTCACCTCGCCTTCATTGCGCAGGCTGAGTGACTTTCCGCCGGGTATGGTTATCGAGGTATTTTGGTGCGTCACCTGAAGGGAGCCGTTCACCGGGTAAACCCAGGCACTGTGATGAGTGGCCAGCGTATGCGAAAAGAGCCCACCGGCATTTAGCTTGCCATCCAGGATAGTGGCTGGCAGCGCAGGGGAGTCGGCACCTTTTACCCCGCCACTCTCCCCCAACATTACCCGTACACGAAAGTCGTCACCGTGCAGTAAGGGCATATCCCCGGCCTTAACGTGCAGCGAACCTGGTGCGCCGTGTTTAAGTCGCGCCGGCAGATTTACAAACACCTGCAAACCGTGGGTGCGGGCGCCTGGGCGGGGGGCTTCATCGTGAATAGCGCCACCGCCAGCCTGTAGCCAATAGAGATCACCCGGCTTTAAATCGATGTGGTTACCGAGCGAATCCCGGTTATGAAAACTGCCCTGACTGTCTTCGAATAGTATTGATACGGCCGACATGCCCGCATGGGGATGAATGCCAAAGGTCGGGCTGGTCATCGTATAGTGATCGGCCATCACCAAGGGATCCATCAGACCTTGAAAGTGCTGCTGTTTAAAGCTCAGCGCATCAAACCCGTTGCCAATCTGTAGAGACTCCCCGCTTACCAGGGGTGAATACAGAAGGCTGCTGTTCTCTGTGCGTGTGTTTTGTGTTAGTGCTGACATGGGATAGCTCCTGTTCTGTTGATATTGCATACTTTACCAGTGGAACGATGGTGGCAAAAAGTGGCAAAAATGATACTCTTCGTTCTACATTTGGAACGACAGTAGTATTTGAGGTGGACCTTGATTGATTTAAATGATTACTTTTACTTTGTTCATGTGGTGGAACAGCGTGGCTTTTCCCCCGCGGCACGACTACTTGATCTGCCCAAGTCCCGCCTGAGTCGCCACATAAATCATCTTGAAGAGCGGCTTGGGGTGCGCTTGCTGCAACGTAGCTCCCGAAAGTTCGCCATCACAGAAACCGGGCAGGCATTTTACGAGCGTGCCCGAATCATGTTGAACGAAGTGGAAGCCGCCGAAGCTGCGGTAAAACGTCAGACCAATGTGCTTTCTGGCCGTATCCGTATTAGTTGCTCGGTGACGGTGGCGCAGTTTCTGCTCAAAGATCTGATTGCGCAGTTCCTGCGTGAGCATCCAAAGGTGGATATTATTCAGCAAGTGACCAATCAGAATGTTGATCTGGTGGAGTCCGGCATTGATCTGGCTATCCGGGGGCATCACGAAGCGTTGCCTGATTCAAGCCTGATTCAACGCAAACTCATCGCCACGCCGTGGCATGTGTTTGCGGGGCCGCTCTATCTGGAAAAAGCAGGCACGCCCACATTACCACAGGACTTATCCAACCACAGTGGACTCAAGCTGGGCTGGCAGCCTGCATCAGGTCACTGGAATCTGCACCACGCTAATGGCATACAGGCATCGATACCCTTTAGTCCGCGCTTGTCCAGCGATGATATGGAAACGCTTAAACACGCCGCTATTCAGGGACTAGGCATTGTGGCGTTGCCGGCCTATATATGCCGAACGGAAATTGCCTCAGGATTTTTACACCGAATACTGCCCGAATGGACAGCTGGCAATGCGGAACTCAGTATTCTGATGCCTTCACGGTATGGGGTAATGCCTGCGGTTAAAGCGCTAATGGAATTTTTGATTCAGCAAGTGCCTGGTGTTCTTTCAAGATGACCTCCGGTTGCCTGTGATCATAAAACTTAATGAAGCGACTATGGCAAGTGGTAGATCGCAGGAAGATAACACGTTCAGCTTAGTTGCCAATGTCTATTGCATAACCTGGGTTAAAGGCTTAAGAAATAAATCTCTGCCTCGATAAAACGATTCCTTAGATAAGCCCATTGCCACCTTTAACGCCACATCGCGATCCCATTGGTTATCAATTTGTTGTATCGCTTTTGCTTCCGCTAAAGTAATTTGGTCCAAGTGATACCATGCCGACACCAAAGGAAAAAACTGTAAGGGCCAATCGGTTCCATAAATAAAACGAGGCTCTATATCTTTTGCTTGTAGTGCTTTTTTTAGAAAACCTAATTTATTTAGCTGAGTCAAACTAGAAATATCCGCATAGAGATTAGGATACTCTTTAAACATGGGTAAAATACGCTCAAAATTATCCTGGCCTTCGGACTGCCCCGTTGTCGCAAGATGTGCAGCAATGACTTTTACGCCCATATCGAGGGGTAAACGCAATTTATAAGGGTCTGCTAATTCATCCTTTGCTCCGCTGAAGGACTTTTCCATCCCCGTATGGCTCAATAACGGCATATCTAGTTCAAGCATTTTTTGATAAAAATCTCGAATCCGTGGATCAGAAGGATCGATGTACATGATAGAAGGTATCCACTTAATCAAAACCGCACCCTGTCTATGAACCTCTTCTAAGCGCTCAATCGCATCGGGGCGATAAGGATTAATACTGGCACCAAATAATAAGTTATCGTATTGGCTGGTTTCCTTAAATACGTAATCATTAGGAATATAAACTTGTGTCAATGCTTTATCTAATTGCCCCCCATCATCAATAACGCCATCCATTGCCAAAATAACCGCCGAGCTGACAACAGAGGATTCTCGAATAGAGGTACTTAATTTTTTAAAGAGCACCCTATCACCCTGCTCTTCTAATTCTCCTAGGGTGACCCCCATGGCCATGAGATAAAAATTAAAGCGAAGATTCTGCCTCATCTCCTCATTAATAAATGCACCTGAGTCAGCATACCCTAAGCCAGCAACATGAACGTGAAAATCAACAATACTTTTATCGGCAAAAGGCAACAGCTCAGTTTTTGTAACCGGAGTAATTGACCAATAAAACACTGAGCACAGTAGTGTGGGAATGAATATGACATACAATAATATTTTTATGGTGCACTTCAATAAGTTATACATATCTACCCTTCAGAAGAGCCCTTTCTTCAAAACACGGTATCAAATTGCAACACACTTTTTGACGTAAAGATACTATTGTGCATCGTAACACGACACCATTCTGCACTCATGAGCGGACTAATCGCTTATCGCCAATATGATTGGGTAAAAACAAGACTTCTCAGATGTCAAGACCAATTAGGCATAAAGCTTGCTTGAATATGACTTGCGACTTCAGTGACACCTGACTAGAATTAGAAAAATGACGATTCTGGTTAGATGAAGGTAGTGAGCTTTAATGAAACAATCTCTCCAACTTAAGCTGGGTCAAAGCTTAACCATGACCCCGCAACTGCAACAAGCCATTCGCTTATTGCAACTATCCACCCTCGATCTGCAAAACGAAATTCAAGAAGCCCTCGACTCTAACCCCATGTTAGAAGTGTCAGAAGACACCCCTGAGTCATCTAGTAGCGATAAAAACAACAAAGATACCAATAGCGACAATTCAACCACTACTGACGTTCGCACGGATGGCAGTGACTCCGAAAGTAGCAAAAGTGACCTGGAAAGTGACTCACAAGATGGGGAGTGGTCACAGGAAATTCCCGAGGACTTGCCCGTCGACACCAGCTGGGACGACGTATACCAAAGCTCATCCCCCGCTGGAGCGGCCAGTAATGACGATGATGACAATAGCCAATTTGAGAGTCGCAGAGGAGGAACTGAAAGCTTACAGGATCACCTCTTCTGGCAGCTGAATTTAACCCCGTTCTCGGACCGCGACTACTCTATCGCAATAACGATTATTGATGATATTCAGCCTTCAGGCTTGCTTTCGTCGCCCATCAATGAAATTTTTGAAAGCTTATCAGAGCAGTTAGATGAGCTAGAATTGGATGAAGTCGAGGCTGTACTTCATCGTATACAACAATTTGACCCTCCAGGCGTAGGTGGTCAAGATTTGGGCGACTGCCTCCACATCCAACTCTGCCAATTGCCTGCTGAGACACCCTGTCTAGCTATTGCTAAAAGTATTGTGAAAGAACATATCGCTCTACTAGGTAATAGAGATTACAAGACTCTAATGCGCAAATTAAAAGTGCGCGAAGAAGAGCTACGTGATGCTATACAGATCATTCAAAGCATGAACCCGCGGCCAGGAGATGATATCGGGTCAGACGATACGGAGTATGTTGTTCCCGATGTCTTTGTCAAAAAAATTAATAATCGCTGGTTAGTCGAGCTCAACCCCGATATTGCGCCTAAATTACGTATCAATGCAGATTACGCCGCCATGGTAAAACGGGCAGATACGAGTGACGATAACACTTACTTGAAAAATAACCTTCAAGAAGCCCGCTGGTTTCTAAAAAGCCTGCAAAGTCGCAATGAAACCCTACTGAAAGTCGCTAGTGCCATTGTTGATAAACAACAAGGCTTTTTAGATTTTGGCGAAGAAGCCATGAAACCCTTGGTTTTGCATGATATTGCCGAAACCGTAGAAATGCATGAGTCCACTATTTCTCGAGTAACAACGAATAAGTATATGCATACCCCACAGGGTATTTTCGAGTTGAAGTATTTTTTCTCGAGTCACGTCAGTACCGACAGCGGTGGCGAATGCTCTTCTACCGCAATACGCGCCATTATTAAAAAATTGATTGCGGCCGAAAACACTCAAAAGCCACTCAGCGATAGCAAAATTACTGCTTTACTCGCTGACCAAGGAATTAAAGTTGCCCGCCGGACTATAGCTAAATATCGGGAGGCCATGCACATACCTCCATCGAATGAGCGCAAGCAACTCGTCTAAATTTTTCTGGGAGCACAAATGACTACCGGGGCACTAAAAAAGAATACATAGTCGTCATCCCCGCGAAGGCGGGAATCCAGGCTTAAACCTATCAGTTAATACCTGGATTCCCGCCTTCGCGGGAATGACGCTACAAATAATCATCATATTGATATTAATTCAATGTGCTTTTTTAAGTCTCTTGTTAGCAAATCAGTTAAAAAGAAAATGGGAGAGTTGTAACAGTCATTCAATAGTCCCATGTTAAAAGGTGCCGACATCACGTAAAATACCCGACTCATTTTGAGCGATACTTTAAACAAAAAGGAGTTCTTGTTGAAAGTATTCAATTTATTCAACTATTGTTACTAAGTCTATGGAAATAAAATCAATCCTCAAACCAGAATGTGTATTGCATCAATATGAATGCAATAGTAAAAAACGTCTTCTAGAAACCATTGCCTCACATTTATGCGATCAGAACCCTGTCCTTGATCCAGGCAATGTTTTTAGTGCATTAATTGCTCGCGAACGACTTGGATCTACTGGCATAGGAAATGGCATTGCCATTCCTCATTGTCGGATTCAAGGTTGTCAACAAACTATTGGCGTATTAGTCACGTTAAAAACTCCTATTGACTTTAACGCCATTGATAACCATCCCGTAGATGTCATTTTTGTTCTTATCGTTCCTGAAGACCATGACAAAGACCATTTACAAACATTGGCAAAATTAGCTGAGTTATTCTCGGACACTGCACGCTTATCGACAATACGCGAAGCTGAGAATGCCGATGAATTGTACCGGCTTATCACCCAAAGCGATTGATATAGGTAAATATTATGGGGCTTATCATCATCAGTGGTCGTTCAGGATCGGGCAAAAGTACCGCTCTACATGTACTAGAAGATGTTGGTTATACCTGTATTGATAACCTGCCCACCAGCATGCTACTGATGCTGGTAGAAAAAATCGCGAAGGAAAAAGACAAGCACTACGCTGTGAGTATTGATGCACGTAACTCAACAGAAGAAATAGAACTGTTACCTAATCTAGTGGAATCGACCACCTTTGATTCATTGGATTATCAAATTATTTTTTTAGATGCAGACGATAACGTACTACTCAAACGCTTCAGTGAAACCAGGCGCAGGCACCCTTTGAGCGACAAAGAAACTGACTTACGTTCTGCTATTACAAAAGAAAAAGAACGTTTAACCCCTATCATTAATGTCGCAACGATCATTATTGATACCAGTGACATGGGCTTTCACGAATTACGAGACTTGGTAAAACGACACATGAGCGCGCTGGAAAGCACCTCCATGAGTCTAGTCTTTCAGTCTTTTGGTTTTAAGTATGGCGTACCGCGTGATGCAGATATTATCTTTGATGTTCGCTGTCTCCCGAATCCTCATTGGGAGCCATCTTTACGGGCACTGACGGGTAATGATAAACCTGTCATTCAATTTTTAGAAAAAGAACAAGAAGTTGAAGAAATGTATAATGATACTTACCTTTTTTTAGAAAAGTGGCTACCGTATTTTGAAAAAAGCAATCGCAGCTATATGACAATTGCGATAGGCTGCACAGGTGGACAACATCGATCCGTTTATTTGTGCAATAGATTAGGAAAATCGTTCCAACAATCATTCACCGATATACAGTGCCGCCATCGCGATATTAAATCATGATTACATCAAAATTAACGATCATCAATAAATTAGGGCTTCACGCTCGAGCGGCTGCAAAGCTATCGACGGCAGCAAACCGCTATGGCTGTGATATTAAACTAACGGCCAATGGCAAAACCGTTGACTGCAAAAGCGTCATGGCATTGATGTTACTTGCTGCCTCCAAGGGAACTGATATACAAATTGATTTTGATGGCAATGATGAGGATGTGGCAAGCGATGGGATTTGCGAGTTAATAAACAATCGCTTTGATGAAGCCGAATAATCTTCGAAGGCATTAATAGACTTATCAATTTAAATTATATTATGTATACGGCTACCGAAGAACAAACTGATAAAACCCAAGCCAACCTCTCTAAACTTTCTGAAATTCAACTCAGTGGGCAAGAAGGGGGAGAGGCTCGATCCGTAAAACGCATGCTCAACGGCCTAACCTCCGTTGAAATCGCGAATCTGCTCAACTCATCACCACCAAAAACACGCAAGTACTTGTGGGGACTTATTGACCCCGATTCTCATGCCGATGTACTCCAAGAACTATCTGAAGATGTTGCGGCACAATTTATAAAAGGCATGGATAGCCAACAAGTAGCGGAGATAACCGAACTACTCGACGTCGATGATGTTGCCGATATACTGCAACAACTGCCTGAACAAATAATGCAGGAAGTGCTCGAAGCAATGAGTGCACAAAATCGAGCGCGTGTCGAAACCGTTCTCTCCTATGAAGAAGATAGCGCTGGTGGACTTATGGATACGGATGTCATCACTATCCGTCCGCGCTTTACATTGGATGTTGTCCTTCGTTACTTGCGTCGCCATGAAGAGATTCCTCCTTCTACTGACCAACTCATTGTCGTCAATGCCGATAATATTTATCTCGGTACCTTGTCGATGAGCAAGTTATTAACAACAGACCCTAATATCAGTGTGCGTGAAATTATGCGCACGGATACCGAAGCAATTCCGGTTGATATGGATGATGGCAAAATCGCTCAGCTATTCGAACAAAATGACTGGGTTTCAGCTCCTGTAGTCAATGAAACGGGACAAGTGGTAGGGCGTATCACCATTGATGACGTGGTCGACGTGATTATTGAAGATGCGGCTCACTCGTTAATGGGACTCTCAGGCTTAAGTGATAACGAAGAAGATACCTTTGCGCCATTAATAAAAAGCGCTCCTCGTCGTGCCATTTGGCTGGGGATCAATCTGTTAACAGCAATTATCGCTTCCGCTGTGATTAATCTATTTCAAGATACTATCGACAAAGTGGTTGCACTAGCGATACTGATGCCCATCGTTGCTAGTATGGGAGGCGTTGCGGGTAGCCAAACACTTACCGTTGTGGTTCGCGGTATGGCTTTAGGAAAAATAGGTGCTAGTAATCGCAATTGGTTACTTATGCGAGAAGTATTGTCTGGATTGCTCAATGGCTTGGTATGGGCGGCGGCTTTAGCACTACTAACAGCATGGTGGTTTGAGGATATTCGCATTGCCATTATTATTGCCGCAGCGACCGTTATTAACTTATTTACTGCTGCAATTGGTGGCACACTACTCCCCTCGTTATTAAAGCGTATGGGGATCGACCCCGCTCTCGCTGGCGGTGTGGCCCTCACCACACTAACGGATGTCGTTGGTTTTATCGCTTTCCTTGGTTTAGCAACGGTGTTTTATGGATAAACATATTCACCCTGATATCGATGCGGAACTAGATGAGGGTATTGCTCTCAGTAAAAGCGCAGTAAAGAAAGCTCTACAGGATATTCTCGCGTTTGCTGAAATGCTCTTAACATTGAGTACATCCAAACTCGCAAAACTTCCACTCAGCGAGTTGTTGCGGTCTGAACTTGAGCTTGCGCGCAAATTAAAAAATGACAATAGCCGACGTCGACAAATGCAGCGCATTGCTAAAATATTGCGTAAAGAAAATTATGATGATGTAAAACTTGCTTACGACAGCCTCAGCGTGCAAGACCGTCAACACCAACAATCAACAGAAACGGCTAGCCAATGGTGTGAACGTTTAATTCAAGATCCCAACACATTAGCCGAGTTTATTGAGCACTACCCAAACAACAATCGTCAACAACTTAGCCAGTTGATCCGCAACATCAATAAAGAAAAAGAGAAAGCAAATAGCTCTCAAAAAAATCGATCGCGATTAGTGAGTTTAATTCAGGAAATATTAATACATGGGCCCAGATGTTAGTAATCAATAAATTAGCAGCTGCTATCCCAACATTGCTTTACACCACCATCATTTTCATTCCAGCGTCGCACTCCCGTTGACAGTAATTCTAAATAACCATCACCGGCCTGAGAACCTACGGGAGTCGCTCTTAGAGTATAGCCACTAGCACTGACAGACTGAACCGTTAAATTATAAGTTGCATCACCACCATTTAAAGGAACCTGTGAAGGAAAAATTGAGGGGGCAGTTGGAGCGCTGCCAGAAATAGCTGTGGTATATGTATTATTGCTTGCAAAGTGTCTTTCCATTTCTTGAGACAAACCAACCAATGCCGATTGAGCATCACTTCGATTACCTGCACGAACACTGTCCCGATAACTAGGAATCACTACTGCCGCTAATATAGCGATGATTCCTACAACAATCATCAACTCTATCAATGAAAAGCCATTATTACGTTGTTTCATACTTAAACCCTTATTTGCAAACACTATTCTTGATACCAAAATGTTCTGATCACACGGTCTGTGCCAATACTTAAACTGCCTTTTTCTGTACCTAAGAAGGTTGTACCACCACCATCACCTGTAAAGACCATAACGGGTTCATCAACAATACTACCTGTATTCAAAGTCTCCGAGCGATCATCTTCATTTAATACACCATCATTATTAAAATCGATGGTTGGCGTAGCGTTACTAACTCTAAGTACATACTCACGAGAGGTACCAGGCTGAACCGTACAACCAGATGTGTTCGCTTTAGGCTCGTAAGTCACAAAAACAACTTGACCATCAATCGTTAATGGAGATGACAGCACCTTTTCTCCAAGATTTGGCATGGTAACGTACCATCCATTCTTTGTCGCAAAGGTCGCCTGAGCTGCCGCTGCTGTACTAGTATCACTACTCCCTAGTTCATTATCCGAAGCATCGTACAGGTCTGTCTCCGTTAGTTTTACGTAAGACCCTGGAGCTTCAAAAGGGTTAGCCACATCAATTTTATAAAAACGATCCGTTACTTGCGTATCAAGAGGGTGGGCATGATAACCGGACCCAATTAATACGGTTAATGAGAGGTTCCCAGCACCGTTTTTAATTAACGCCAAATCGGGAGAGTGGTAGAATCGTCTTGTGTTAGCGGCATCATTACTCACTGATACATCGGCTATCACACCGCCACTGATTAATCCACTCAATTGTTCTCCATTGGTAATGTCAAAGCGCCAAATCTGTCCCCCCATATCACCCACATAAATTTGATCTGCTAAACCATCGTTATTGAGATCCGCAACTGCAGGAGAGGCTGGAATGCTATATTGCATGTCAGCAAAGTTTTCGGTGAAACTACCGCCAGGACCTCCACTCCAAATCAGATTTCCAGTAATCGCATTAACAATAAAAATAGCCCTACCTTGGGTATCTGCAGTGCGGATATTGACATTATCTTGATCTGGGTCATAGCCGCCCGCAAATATCAAAACATCAATTTCTTCTGTAGTGTTACCAGAACGAATGCCTATTTTAGTTTTAATCGGACGTGACCACGTCTGACCTAACTCAACAAAATCACCGACTCCCCCTTCTATTCTCCATTTAATTTTTGGTTCATTGATATCGGTCACATCAAGTGCATAGAAATTTCGCCCCCCTCTGCGCATTCCAAAATACACATAAGCAAAGTCATTCGCACCCGTTAAGTCAACTTCGGTACCATTAAAATCGGGGTCATTCACCCACAATACTGGAGAGCCATCGACACCATAAGGATGCTGAGCGCTAATATTCTCATACAAGGTTTTCGAGACTGGTAGCAGTTCTGGAGGAATAAATGACCACAACTGCTGACCATTGGTAGCATTAACCGCACGAAAATGTCCATCATTAGTCCCAAAGAGCAAGGCTAAACTTGGGCTTGCACTGGTTCCAGCATAAGTAAAAACAATGGGTTTTGAATGCAGAGGATCGGCCATGGATTGACGATCACTCGTACTAGAGTCATTATCTTCATCTAGAACATCACGCCCTGTAATCCAGTCTAATAAATCTTCTCTAGCCTGATCCGTCATTGTTGCATCACCTAACATCGTTTTAGTAACGCCACTGTTATAAACACCAGCAATGGTATGTAAAGCGTTGGAATTATCAGTAAGGTCTAGACTCGAACCGGTAAACGTATATGTATTTCGAGGGTGCCCTGGTAAATTTTCAACAACACCACCCAGGGGCACATCAGGCCCGTCGACACTAGAAGACCAGTAGCTTTGAGATGAGTCTTTAAAAAAGCCTGTTAACTCATCAATAGCAAGATTACCATTGACATCGGTAATATCATTTTCAGTACCACTTAAACGATATTTTTTAACATTGCCTTGCCATAACGCTTCTTCTGTTGGCTTAAACACAGCGAAATAAATGTTATCTAAATGATTCAGTCGGTTAAACTGATTAATCGCTACCGCTGGAGATACAAACGTCGAATTAGTCTTCAACGCTTCTGTCACTATCGATTCAAAGGCATTCGCTAATTGATCTGCCGTTGAAGCTTCATAAAAATCACCACCACCATTTTCCGAGATTGACTTAATCCAATCACCGGTAAAGTTAAATCCAATCGTGTGAGTAGTAATCGTTTGGTCACCAGTAATAGCTCCTCCTGGAGCCTGATCTACCGTATTTAACCAGGTTGCTAATTCGGGACCACAAGCTTGATTGCCTGTATCAGCACAAGTACTCGAGCCAATCATGGCTTTTACCTTATCTTCTGCAGCGTTATAACTCGCCTGACCATCAGTCAATATAACGATATGATTTTTTTGACAAGACTCAGTTATAGGAGAAATATAAACGGGACTGCCGCTAATATTTTCAGTCCTACAGTCCGTGGAACTTAGGTTGTCATCTGTACAACCTGCATCGCGGTTAACAACACCACTCATATAGGAATCTGGATGTGAAACTCGTGTATGCTCTCTACGACTTGATCCGTCATTGCCTCTTTGTCTACCGAAGTCAACACTTTCTCCTCGAAAATAGAGAGCGGCTTCGTAATAAGTTCCAACAATTGGTGTGCCTGATTTATATTGAATACCGTCAACAATTTCGAGTAATTCATCTCTTACCGTTCTGGTTGACGAAGTGACATCATCACTTTTTGCTTGTACCACCAACCTTGGAGCCAGACCTGCGCTGCCGTTGTACGAAAACGCTCTACGTGTGCCTGAGCCTGTGATGATAAAGGACATTCCATTTCCCGCGCTCCAACCATTTCTATTAACAATGCTTTGCACAATAGCAGTAATATCAGGGGACTGATAAGTGGCGCTAGCATCCCAGCTAGCTACATTACTCCATGATACCGAAGCAGCCGTTTTGGTACGACCTATCACCGTATTAGATGATGCACCAAAGGTTGGAGAGTCATCGACATCATCGCCATAGATAATTAAGGACGTTGAATCTGTACTCGAACCGTCTGCCGTAAATTCTAAATAGGCCGATTGAATTTCAGCGTTTTTAGGAATTTGTACACCACTAAAACGAATACCTATCTCTTGTAGTTTACTCCCATCATCAGATAACTCTAAGTCGGAACTAACCAAATAAACATCCTGACCCGACTCTTGCTCTGCATCATCCGAACTATTTTCAACACGATAAGAATACTCGCGATTAAAGCAACTATTATTATTAGGCACAGAATCAGGATCATAATTAATTTTTAAAACAGGGGCAGAAGAAGGATTACTCTCAAAAGATTCGGCAATTCTTTGACCCGTACCACTAATAAATAACGCCATCGCATTATTGCCACACCAATCATCATGACTTGTGACTTCTTGAATAACATCACTGATATCCACACTTTCGACCACCTCACCAATAGTCTCCCATTCACCAGGAACCCAAGACTCAGAAGCGGAGGTACGAGGGCGGTTACCAATACTTAAATTATTAGCTGTGTTAGTGAAAGCGGCAGCATTCCCTGTATCTTCTGCACTAATAGTTAAGCTAGTAGTATTTGATGATGCTTGTGCAACAACAAATTCTAGAGAAGCGCTGGTAATCGTCGCCCCCTTGGGTACGCCAACATTTTGAAAGCGCAAACCAACCGTTTGATTTTGCGTAACAGCCAACGCCCCCGTGCTATAGGTAATCCTAAGCTTTGGCTGATTCGTTGCAGAGCGGTCCCGACTCATGGCAACACGACGGGCGGAGCCATTACCAGAGGCATATTGCAATACAAAGGTAAATGGGTCGCCTTCGCTCCAAACACCATCACTAATAACCTCATTTAGCACAGCAGCTAAATCATTCGTTATTAATTTACCATTTGCATCAAAATTACCCACAAACCAATTAGATGCAGCCGTGGTTAAATTACGTGATGAAACATTATTTTGACCCGCACCCGTACCAAAGGTACCCGTATCACCTTCTCTTTCAGCTTGAATAGTGACTTCTAAATCAGAGTCATTATTAGCAGCATCACCATCATCTGAAAATTCAATTTCAGCACTGATAATCGTAGAACTAGGGGTAATAGCCGATGTGTTCGTAAAACGTAAACCGATTAACTGCTGACTACTTCCCTCGTGCATAATTTCCAAATCGGAGCTGCCTATATCTAAACTTCCACTAGGAACTTTCTCTTCTACATCGTCAGTAACATTGAGTATTTCCAATTCAACGGACTGGTTTCCACCCGTTGTCGTTTCCGTCATGGTAACAAATGGACTATCTAGCTCCATGACACCAAGCAAAGATTGTTGAGCATCATCGTCCGCTTGACTAACACGAGCAGAAACTTGTCCTGCAGCACTTTCACCGAGCGGCTGATCAATGTAAGAAACCGGATAAAGAACAGGGCCTCCTGCTCGGCTAAAACGCATCAACCCCATATTGACGTTATTGGTACTAGAAATTAAAGTACGCAGCGCACCTTTCATATTATCTAGCCGACTCATCCCTGTACCAGATACAATATTTTCCATTGAACTTGAGGTATCTAGAATTAATAAAATATTAGGGTGAACCGTATCAACCGATACAGCGTTGTTTCCAAAGTAAATTTCTGTATCATCAGCATTAGCTAGCGAGAGACAAAAACAATAAAGGCCCAAGCTAGCCAAAAATGTTTTAAGTGCAGTTGTTTTCATTCTTATCTCCCACAAAATACTAAAAGGATTTGATACAAAAATTAGTTAAAACGAGCACCAATAATATAGGCACCTTGGACATTGGTATTTTCAGCATTATTATTTGCCAAAGAAGCCGTGCCTCTAATCTCATAGTTATAAAGTTGGTATCCCGACATTCCCATACGAATACTTCCTGCCGACTCACCTTTGGGGTTAGCAAAACCAATAAATTTAGCCTGAGAACTGCTACTTAAATAATTATTACTACTGGAAGCAGTTTCTACAGTATTAGTAGGCCAACTGGGAGTAGAGGAAATAACACTAGCTGTATAAGCACTGCCTAAATAATTAATATCATCAGCACTAGTTTCTATCGCATCTTCGCTTTCTTGAAATACAATATTTTCAAATTGATTGTTAGCTGCCATCTGCACGCCAAGAGTTGTCGACCCTATCGTCGACAAACCTAAGATTGTCATCACAAACAGCATAATCATGCTCACAAAAAGAGTCATGCCCGACTGTTTACTTGAATAAGTAATGAAAAAATTAAGAGGTTTGTTGACTTGTTTCATAAATAGGGTCTCAAAAATAAAAAGTAATAATTAATTAGATGTACGTATGTTTCGTAGCTGTACTGTACTGGTGAAAGTTTTCCTTAAATATTTGCCCCCAGAATGAGATAAAGTACCAGAGGCAGGAATTGTCGTATCCAATAAAGTGTAAGAGCGAGTATCGTTATCTTTTTGACCCACTTCAAAATCTTGAATCAATAGAGCAAACTTAATAGCCACTACTGACTGCATATTAAGCCCCGATGTCCCTGCAGGTACAAACCTTATTCGGCCAGAACCAACATCTTCACCATACAACACTTGGAAAAACTCAACGCCTTCAACTAATTCTTCCGGGGTCGCACTGTTGCTCATTTTTCTGTAAAGCGAATAAACATCGATACTGCCACGAACATTGCGACCAGTATCAGCAACAAAATAAGTCGCATCGTAATATGACAAGAGATCAGCGTCAGTTGTATAACCTGGTAACATTTTATGAGGGCTATTGTTACTCGAAGCATGGGCCATCGTTACAATACTGCTTCCTCCTGTCGTGCTTACATTGGTAATTTGAAAAATATGTGCTGAGTTACAATCAGAAACGATGGCGATATCATTTTGCGACAAACCTGTTGGATTACTATCTACTTGAATATTGGCATTAACAGGGTCCGTATTCCCCGTTAATTTTGCTCCCGTACGGTCTGCGTATTTTATTTGAATAACATCACTTCCGACTCTCGCTTGTCTAACACCCGTTCCCTGAATCACCGACAAGCTGGATGAAGCATCTAAAGCAGGAGAAAATGTACCGCCAGCACCCACTTCATATCCACGTAAAGATGTCGCACCAAAATCAGAGTCGACTCCCGACGTAGCCATAACTGTTACATTCATATCGCCAGGATTACTACAGCCATGATAACCAATTTTACGAAACTCTTTATTCAGTAAATTAACCGCTAAACGACCCGCTTCTTGAATGCGCGACAGAGAAACTTCTGTATTGGTCAACAAGCGATTATTGTTAAGCACCTGCGTGACAGCAAAAAGCACAATAATGCCTAGTACCATTGCCACCATTAATTCAACCAGAGTGAACCCTTTTCTATTTTTATAATGTTGAACAAGCTGAATATTCACGTTTTAGATCCTAACTGACATCGACAAGGTTTCATTCGAAATACTTTTCACAGCAACGCCCTCATTATTTTGAGACCAAACATCTTGTTTCCAAGTGACCGTAACTGTCGCCGTATTGGTGTCGGTATCACGCACTACCCTAGCATTACCATCGGGTATCAGTGCAGCAAAGCTATTACCTTGATTACTAATATCTCTAAGATAAGCTGTGATTTCTCGAATATCTTGCAAGGCAAGTTGAGAAGAGGTACATCCAGCCGCACTAGTAATACATGCTTGAGCGGCAGGCACATCATTTGCGGTATTCGCATCGTCATAATCACCCGCCAAAAAAGCGTCTCTGTTTGCGCGCATTCGATCAAAGATATCGTTAATTAGAATATTAGCCTGAGATTGATGAAAGGCGCCTTGATTCATTTTGATACTTGCTGTTTGCATGCTGGCAATACCTAGTACGCCAACGGCAAGAATAAAAACAGACACAATAACCTCTATAAGACTAAAACCTTGCATGTGTTTTTTGGATTGTATTAGGCAGAAGGGCATGTAACATTTACTCCTGAAAAATTATTAACAACACCATCAACTGACTCATCGGAGTCATAAGCCTTACGGGCTTGCCCTGTCATATTAATGTTAATAGCTTGTGGTACTGATCGATCATCACATATCACTAGAGTACCAACATCGCTCACTGTCCCGTCACCAGAAAAAATAATGTATCCACTCGTGGTAAACAGTGTTGGAGTAAAGGTCATTCCTGAGGAGGCTGCACCAAAGGCCTTGAGGATGGTTTCACTATCAACAGCACCATTCGCCGCATTAGCGGGTGTGCCAGCACCATCATCGACAAACACCAACCGTCCATCCTCCCAATCACTACTGTTGCATGAACTACCGTTACTCGAGGCACATATAGTGACCTGAGAGTTTCGCTTCACTGCTTCAGAACGTGCATACTGAAATTCACCTAATAAGGTGACGGTAGCGGATGACAGTCTATTATCTTTAATAAACGAGTTATAAAGAGGGACGCCCACCGATGCCACAATAGCAATGATAGATATCACCACGATCAGTTCAATTAGAGTAAAACCTGAATACCTAAGCACTTTTGTACAACCTTACATGAAAAAGTGGAAACAACAGGTAAATACTAACTCAAAAAATGACCGCTTTTTAAACGATAAGATCAAAGGTGGCTAAAATTCGACAAATGGCAACATGTTATAACTTTTGACTATCGATAATATAAAAGAGCTACGATTGAGGTATAAAGTTATTACTAGAGGTTAGCACCACTAAAAAATATATTATTTTTTAGTATTAGTTAACCGAATTGAAAAAGAAAAGGAATACGTGGGCTATAAATTAAGGAGAGGCGATTTAGGTTTATCCATCTTCAAATGAGTTAGTTTTAGCTGTTTCAGAGGGGGTATCAGTCGCTTGCTCTTTTAAATTTTCGACTTTAATCACTGGGTTATTCCAATGACCATCAATAGAGTAATTGACACTGGAAACTTTTTCTACTTGCTTTTCGAAGAGTTTGCTAACCAAGTACACTCCAGCCGCTGCAGGTAAACCACCAGCAATACCCGCAACAACCGCCAAGTTGCCACCAATAGGAATAGTTGCCACCAAATGAGCATCTACCATTTTTTCAGGATAATCTATTGATCCAGACAAAGACATTTTACTTGATGGCCCTTGCATGGTAACCGGTTCCGATATCACGATAAGACCTCGATCAAAGGTTAACTGACCATGTAAATCATCAAAAACGATACCCTTCTTGTAGACATCAGAAAAATCTAAACGTATTCTGCGCGCCCAAGAATCAAAATTAAATAAACCAAATAGCCTCAATATACCCGTTGCTTCGTTTGTTTTTTCTTGAGTAAAGATTCCCTTTTTATGCTCACTTCGGATGTTGCCCTGCAATTTCGCAATATCAAATCCTGCTGGAGAGCCCAACCAAGATAAATCCGCCGTTAACAAGGTTTGCTCGCTTTCCAAACCAAAAGGAAGATCCCATTGTTCGAATAAGGTTTTAGGGTTACCACCAGTAATTTTTCCATTGAAAACCGTTGACATAGGAGCACCTTCACCTCCCGCAAACCAACGTAAACTCGCGCCTTGATTATCACCTTCTCCCGCTAGCGTAAAACCATTAACCGTCGCGACTAAGTTGCGAACCCACAATCCCTCACTATCCGGTTGCAGTTGCATCATCCAACTACCTAAGGGTTTATTTTTATAGATTAAGCGATTGATTTTAATATTTGCCGCAGGCAGTTCCGCAGGATTGACATCGGCAAGAATATCAATGCTAGAAGTAACATCTGTAGGCTCAGGCGTTAAAGTTTTACCAACTTGTTCCACATACCCTGGTGGCCAATTAAGATAATCTATATCAACAATTAAGGGGCGCTCTTTATTGTCATCAACATAAACGCCACCGAGGATATCATCCCCTTCAACCAACAAGCTCCAACCATTTTGTTCCCGATGACCTGAAACCATCAAGTTATCAAATTCAGAATCATTGTAACGAAGATGATCAATCGAAAATAAAGCATTGAATGTTTGATGATTCAATTTATTTTCATCACGAGGATACTGCTTTAAAAAGTCTAACCACGCTTTCCCATCCACATCATTAAACTGACTTACTAACTTCACACCGGATTCAGGCAAGCTAATCTGTTGAGGATATTGCTTATCACTGACGGCTACAATCGCTCTGTAGCTGTCATCTTGTTCAAATAAAAAATGACCAGAAAAAATATTACCTATGACTAACTTATACTCAAATTTGTTTTCATTTAGTGGCATAGTAAAGGTCAGTGGTAATACTGCTTCGGAGCGTTTGTCAAAAGGGGCGGGCATTGCCACACTGACGCCGACTAAATTTGAAGTCACCGTTATATTAGGTTGAAATAAACTTTCTTCTAGTGGGATCTGAATGGCCAGGTGATAATCGGCATTACCTGACAGGTAGTTAAGGATTGGATGCTGCAACCAATTCGCAATCGACTTAGCAGGAGCATTACCACTACCTTTAATCAATACAATTTTATCTTTTTGTGAAGCATCAAGCCCGACCTCAGCAATAACTGACTGGCCAAATAATTTCCCGCTTAAATGATTACTCGCAAATCCACGCTCTGTCGAGTAATGCAGCGTTCCTGATACATCCTCAAAGGTTAATCCTGTTTCTTTTAATGCCACGGTATTATTTTTAAAATAAACACTGACATTTTGTGTCGCGGGTACAGGGGAATGATTTAAGGGAATGGTTAACTTTACATCGACACCGACTCTACCTTTGCCATCTAATTGCTTAGCGACCGGCCCCGCTTTTGTATTCAACCATGACTCACGCAAATAGCGAGAACCCGACTGAATATTGGTACTGCCTTTTGCATTAATATTCAATACATTACGATCGTCTTTATTCCATTTAAACTCGCCTTGAAAAAAATCTCGATTATAGACCGAAGCGGTATCTACGCTGCCTCGTATCTGTTTATCCTCAACTATAAATCGCCCCTTTAAATTATTTAACGCTGGCCAATCATCGCTGAAATCAAGACGACCATTTTCTAAATCAGCAAAAAATTGTATCGTGCGCTCGGAGTTTTGTTGAAACCCTCCACGATAAAATAAACCTGCTTGTTTCACATCACCTGATTTAATGGATGCCGACATCCATCGCAATAACTCACGCGGTAATAGTTTGGGAACAAGCTGTTTATGGAATAATGCATTGGAATTTTGTAAGCCCACCTGTAATACCAAATTTTGGTACTCTTTATTCGAACCCCACCCCAAATCCAAAGCAAAATGGCCACGGGCTTCACCATATTCACTGGATGCCATTAAATCATAACCGTAAACCTCAACCTGTTTCTTCGTTGTGTCGATACGCCAACTCACTGCGCCACGAGCTCGATCGGTGACAACTGCTTCGTTGTAGATCACATCGGGGAAAAAAGAAAATTGGTTCGCATCTAATAAGACGATACCCTCATCCAAACTCATATCTAAAAAACCGCTGGCACCGGTAAAGGAGGGTAATCCGTTCCAAGCTTGTGTATCGACATTGAAGGCATTAGCACTTAATGTCGATTGTGAAGGATCTAGCAAGTTAACTTGGGAAATAATATTATTTAGGTGTCCTGTCGGCGACAGATTACTTAAAATATTATTCACTGTATCCGAACGGATTAAGCGTTTTTCGCTCCATGTTACCCACGGTTTTAAATCAAGGGTATCAATTGCTGTAGTAATTTTATTTTCATGAACATTAATATGTGCCTGTTCAACAGAAAGTAACTTATCAACAAAAATATCCCGCAAACCAACCGATAAACCCGTTTGTATACTATAGTCACCGGAAATATCTGCGCTAACAGGAATATCAAGATAGTATTTTTTCGCAAAGTCAGAGGATTCGTCATTCACCAATTCAATATGACCATTCATCAAAAAGCGGCTGGGGGAAGCAAAATCTAACCACAGTTTGAGATTAGCTTCAGATTCTGCCACATGCTCAGAGCGTTGACTGTTTGAGGTAGATAGACCTTTTGAATTTGAAGACTGGCTATCCACTACAGATGCTTGCGCCACGTCATCGATAGCAACTTGACTAAAGAGCTGAGCCAAACGCTCAACAGGAAAATGATTTAATTCTAAATAGGCTTCCGCAAAGAATTGATCGGGTATGGAAGGATCTCCCACACCTTCCAAGGTGAACTGAAATGCGGTGTCATTACCAATCGCTGCTTTAGCATTAAGCCGATGGAAATGACCATTATTCTGTACCGAAATAACAGGGATTTCTGTTTTGATCTGACGTTGATTATGAAAGGTAAAAATAATGGTCGATGACTCTAGCTTGACATCTCCGGCCATCAAAAACAGGGCGCTCGGACTTCGATAACGCCAATTGCGCTCACCTGGTTGAGGCTTAAGCCCACCAATCGTCCAAGCACCGCTTGTATCTTGGGTAACGTGTACATTCACCTCAGTGGCTTCTAACTTGCGCCACACAGGTGTCCAGTTATACAAACTCAACGGAATATCTAACTGCATACTGGCTTGCTTTATCGATACCAGTGGCTCGCCCTCATTAGAAACTAAGGATAAGTCATCGACAACGACCTTAGGTCTAAGGCCAGGCCATGTGGCGGTGATATGTCCCAAGGTTACCTGGGCATTAAGCTGCCGACTGATATAACTTGCGATAGAGTCATTGAAATAATGAATAGATGGCAAGGCCCATTTAGCTAACTGTAACAAAGCAGCAAATGCAATAATCACTATTGCAACTGTCATCCAACAAAACTTGGCTGGCTTTTTAACACGCTGAATCATAACAACACATTTAACCCGATAGCCCAATCAGAACGCCTAAGCCTCTCGACAGGTTTATCTTTTCTTTCTCCGATAATTAAGTCCTCACCTTCAGGCCTCAATAAATCAATGAGATCTATTACAGATTTGTACACAAGAAGGGAAATACCGATCCATGTATTCTATAGGTTAGCAGGCCTTAGATGAACCTAAGCTTAATCATCCAATAAAACTATGACGGAGGACACAAATTATTGAATTAATCGAAAATAAATTTGCATTCGACGCATCAATATAACCAAAAATGGCCACAACACTCCGCTCAATAACGCAGAAACTAAAAATATAAGGCTACTGGCAGACTGCCCCATAAAGCCACCCACCCAATTAGCAAAGAGCTGAAAGACGCCAACTAACACAAATACCCATATTGCTTGATGCCAAAAGACATAATTGCGCAAGCGTTGGTGAACCAACTGTAATATATAGGCAATTAATAGCATACCAATTGCATTGAGCCCTAATGGAGATAGTTCTATTAAATCTTGCAATAGCCCCACTAACCAGGCTTTCCCAAGGCCAAAATGCTGAGGGTTATACATTACCCAATAAATAACCAACAATACCACAAACTCTGGACGATACCAGCGCAGGTCATGAGCGATGGGTAATACCATCAGCAAAAAAGCAATGACGAAACTAATACTGATAAGGGCTTTCATTAGTTGAGCTGAACAATGGGTTTCTCACTAAAGACAAGCAGTACATGACGACTGCGATCCAACTGAGCGGCTGGTCGAGCGACGACGGTCGCAAAGGGTTCGCCGGGATCATAAACAATGCTTTCAACCTGAGCCACTGGGTATCCAATAGGAAAGCGGCCTCCCAAACCTGAGCTGACCAAGATATCGCCTTCTATAATATCCATCGTGGAAGAGACGTAACGTAGACGCAACTCGTAAAGATCGCCAATACCTTCTGCTACGGTGCGCACATTATTGCGGGTAACTTGTACAGGAATAGCGTGGGAATTATCAGTAATCAGCAGCACTTGAGAGGTAAAGTCATTTACTGACACGACCTGCCCCATCAAACCATAGGCATCCAGCATGGGCTGGCCGACATAAATACCGTCTCGACTTCCCTTATTCACAATCACCTTGTGCACCAGAGGGTTCGGAGAGACACCGATAAGTTCAGCCACTAAAACGCGATCCTGAATCAAATCAGATGAGTTCATCAATTGCCGCAACCTCAAATTTTCTGCTTTGAGGGAGGCCATTTGCTGCAAACGGGACTCCTGTACACGTATCTGATTGCGCAAGAGCTTATTTTCTTCTTCCAGCTCCTCTCTTGAGGACCAATTGGTGTTCACCCATTCTGAGACGCCACTAGGGATATCCGCCACCCAATAAAAAGGCAAAGTCAGAATATCCAACTTACTCCGAAGGGGATCAAGCCAGGACGTATAACGCCCAATAACGAGTAGCGACACCGTTAAGAGCACCATAATCCACAAGCGGGATGAATAGGAAGGGCCTTTGGTAAATAAGAATTTAATAGCCAGTCCTCACGATTAGCGAAAAAGATGTTTTAGCAGCCGGAGGCTAAACCTTAATCTTCAAGAAAGCCCATGGTTTTACTATCCATCCAACTCATAGCAATGCCGCCGCCACGTGCCACGCAGGTTAAAGGATCATCCGCAACAATAACAGGCAGACCCGTTTCCTCAGAAAGTAACTGATCAATATCACGCAATAAGGCGCCGCCGCCGGTCAATACAATACCGCTTTCGGCAATATCCGACGCCAACTCTGGCGGAGACTGCTCCAGAGCACTTTTTACCGACTGGACAATACCAGCTAAAGGCTCTTGCAAGGCTTCTAAGACTTCACCACTACTCAAGGTAAAGCTACGCGGCACACCTTCTGCCAAATTGCGACCACGCACATC
>JBNKUQ010000001.1:8185-98756 GCA_050298695.1 Cellvibrionaceae bacterium | reverse complement strand
CTGCGGTTTTAACAGGAACTCGCGCAGGGTGTCTTCACTTGTCATCTGCGCTACCAGCCCTCTGGACTGCAAATCTTCCAATAACCCCATTTTCAAACTCACTTTATACCTACCTAAAACGATTCGACTGATTAAAATGCAAACTTATAGTTACATACACAGAAACAAAGGCGCACACAATACCGGAACCCTAATGAAAAACAAGCTTCCAAGACAATTTAGCCATCAAGACAACCACACCAAATAATAAAATAAAGCTTTCATATATCATTAATTTAAAGATGATTAATTAATCGCGTTCTGGTATAAAAGCGTCTATAACTAATAAAGATGTGGTAAAACATTAAAAGAAAGATGAAACAGTTTGATTTTATTAGAAAAATACAAGCCATTAAACACCTAAAAGGCTTTCCGAGATCACACGTTCTAGCGATCAGTACACTGGGCTGTTCGCTATTACTATTTTCAGCCATCACCCCATCAAAAGAGGCTGAACATATCGAATCATCACGCTTAGAACAAACAATTACCCTAGATTTGGTCAAACCGTCCTTAACTGAAAAGGAAATTCCTCAAGAACAATACTGGCCTGAGAACGATTCTCAGATCAACTGGGAAACCACAACTGTCAAATCTGGCGATAATCTTTCACTCATTTTTCAGCGTGCTGGATTATCAGACACCAGCCTTTATGAGTTAATCAGTAGCAACGAAGCAGCAAAAGCACTAACCCGGCTATACCCTGGACAGAAAATAGATTTTCACATCGTTGACAACAAACTCGAAGGGCTCCGTTACCAAAAAAATCGCCTGAGTTCTGTTGAATTCCGGCGAACCGAAAATGGCTTTACCGACGCCAGTAATACCGTTACGCCGGATGTCCATACCGCCTATCGCGAGGCAACCATTGTAAATTCATTATTTTTAGCCGGTACCAATGCTGGCATGGAAGAAAGCCTGATAATGGAACTCGCCAGTATTTTCGGATGGGATATTGATTTTGCCCTCGACATTCGAGCTAACGACAGCTTTAAAGTGCTTTATGAGGAACATTTTTTAAACGGGGAGAAACTCCGCAACGGTCCTATATTAGCGGCTGAATTTACCAACCAAGGCAGCACTTTCAGAGCGGTTCGCTATACAAACAGTGAAGGTGAAAGCAATTATTACACACCAGAAGGTAAGAGCATGCGAAAGGCATTTTTACGCACCCCGGTCGATTTTGCCCGAATTAGCTCTCATTTTGATTTGCAACGCAAACACCCTATTCTCAACAAAATTCGGGCCCACAAAGGAACTGATTATGCGGCACCAGCGGGTACGCCTATCAAGGCGGCCGGTGACGGAAGAGTCGTGTTAGCGGGGACTAAAGGTGGCTATGGACGCACAGTCATTATCCAGCATGGCCAGTCTTACAAAACGCTATATGCCCACATGAAAAGTTATGGTAAAGGAGTACGTACAGGTTCACGAGTCCGGCAAGGACAAATTATCGGTTATGTTGGTTCATCAGGCTTAGCCACGGGCCCACATTTGCACTATGAATTTTACTTAAACGGTGCCGTTCGCAACCCCGTAAGAGTACCTCTTCCTCAAGCAAAATCCATTGCCAAAGAGGAGCTTGAAAACTTCAAACTACAAACCAAGCCCATTGTTGCTCAGCTCGACAAGTACGGACAAGATATTCAACTTGCCGCAACACCTGAAGCTGAAACTACAACGGTTAAAAATTAATTTCCCTCTATGAGCCCGACTTATACCATCGGCCTTCTGTCGGGCACTAGTGTCGATGCTATTGATGCAGCTCTAGTTCATTGGGGAAAGGATGACTCTTTTAACATAGTTTGCACTTATTCCCTTTCGATTCCACAAGAAATAAAAGAACAGGTTTTTAAACTTGCTATAAGTGGATACCATGAAATAGAACAGATCCGGTATTTGGACTATGAGTTTGCAAAATTATTTGGCCAGTCTGCTCTCGAGCTTTGCAACAAAGCGAATGTAGATACAAACTCTATCTTAGCAATTGGGAGTCACGGACAAACCATCCGACACTATCCACCTAACAACAAGCCAAAGCCATCACTGGGTTTTTCACTACAAATCGGCGACCCGAATACCATTGCCGAAATCACTCAAATTACCACGGTTGCTGATTTTAGACGAAGGGATATTGCCGCTGGAGGGCATGGCGCGCCCCTGGCCCCAGCTTTTCACAATATTGCTTTTCGCTCGGCAGATAGCGATAGAATCATCCTAAACACGGGTGGAATCGCGAATATCACTTATCTCCCCAAGAATGCGCAAACCCTTGGCTTCGACACAGGCCCGTCAAATGGATTAATGGATAGCTGGTGCCAACTTCATTTAAAACAACCTTACGATACAAATGGTCAGTGGGCCGCTAAGGGCAATATTGATGAAGGACTACTAAAGCAATTATTGACCCACCCTTATTTTTCACTCCCCCACCCCAAAAGCACGGGAAGAGAAACCTTTAATTTATCTTGGCTAGAAGAGCAATTAGCGATATATCAACAGGAGTTAAAAACCGTTGATATCCAAGCAACACTGCTCGCCTTGAGCATCGAAAGTATTGCAATAGAGATAGAGAAGATTAGTGTACCAAGCCATTGTGAGCTTTATATTTGTGGGGGGGGGGCGCATAAAACACACTTCTGCGAGAGTCTCAAAGAAAGACTAAAACCTAAATTATTAGCATCAACAGACCTACTAGGGTTAAATCCTGATTGGGTAGAAGCAACGCTGTTTGCTTGGCTAGCAAAACAAACCATGCAAGGAAAAGCTGGTAACTTGCCAGCAGTAACTGGTGCAAAAAAAGAGGTTATATTGGGCGGGATATACCTAGCTAACAGCTAACAGCTAACAGCTATTGTGAAAATGATTATTGGATTGAATCAAACGCTGTTAACTGTACCCTGTCGACGGTAAACTTTTCTTTTAAAAATAAACATAGTTTTGCTGATTCAGTAAGCGCTTAACCTCCGTTGGCCCAAAAGGAACGGTGCCAATAAACGAGTGAATACTGGAACGACTTCGCCCCAATATACCCGTTTGGGTTTCGCACACCCGGACATCAACCACACCAAAAGCACTTAGTTTAGCCGCTAGATCGACAATATTTTTGTATTCTTCGTAGTTATCTTTAAAGAAAATTTCTACTTCAGGCCCATGTAAAACAATGGCGATTGGATTCGCAGCTTCAGACAGCTTTCCTTCCGCATGAAGCGCCTCCGCTCGACGCAAAGCGTCGGCAACCTCTTGTGGAGAATCGTTCAATATTCTTGCCAGATATCCACCTGGATTAACTGAGTCCTGTGCCGCAACACCAAAGGGGAGCGCTACAGCAAGAAGTGCGCAGCATATAAAACCAGAGGGTATTAGCTCTAGAATAAAGGCTATAGGATTAGATAGAGAAGGACGCACCACAGCCACATGTGGTAGAAGCATTTGGATTACTGACAACAAACTTAGAGCCCTGTAAATCTTCCTTATAGTCGACTTGCGCACCAACTAAGTAAGGGTAGCTCATGGAATCAACAAGAACAGAAACACCGTCTTGCTTTTCTATAACAGCATCATCCTCGGCCACCGCCTCATCGAAAGTAAAGCCATATTGGAAGCCTGAGCAACCACCCCCGGTAACGTAAACACGCAACTTTAGATCAAAATTGCCTTCTTCTTCCAACAGGCTACGCACCTTTCGGACCGCTCCGTCAGTAACGTATATGGGTTCAGGAGTAAAAGATTCAGCGACAGTCATAATATTTCCACAGGAACAGGTAGCAGATTATCGCTTTAACCAAGCAAAATAGTCAAGTATTGAAAGCCAGTCCAATAAATTTGAAACTTACACCTTATTAACCGCTGAAGGTGTTAATTCTTTAATACCAACATTGTGGCCCACCTCATTATTACGGCGATTGTTGTCAGCAAGCTCTTTATCTCTATTACTCGAAATCGCCTCTACTGATGTTTTAGTGGACTTTTTGCCACTAAAAACAAGGTTGCCATTGACCTGAGCTCCCTTGACCATCTCAATAAGCTCATAATGGACATTGCCATTAACAACGGCTTTAGATGCCAACTCAATGTGTTTTTCAGAGTAGACATCACCGTTGACTGTACCATTAATCACAATGGTAGGAACGCGAATTTCACCTTCAACAATACCATTATCTAGAACTCTGGCATGAGCATCGGCACCATCAACGGAGTAGATATTACCGTTTACTGAACCTTCCACCATCAAGTTGCCAGAGAATTTGATATCTCCGACCACTTCAGTGTTTTTAGATATCAAAGTTGTCGATCCCGCGGAGAAAGACGTCGATGTTTCTTTTTTTCCAAACATAAGCATTAACTCTCTTTAACTAACCAACCGAATTTTTTTTCTACAACCGATTTTTTAGGTGACTGAACAACAACTTTCAGCTCTATACGCTCTGGAACAAAGCCCTCAGGCAACACCATCTCTCCTTCAATACGCTGAAAGTATTTAAACCTCAGCTTAATCCTCTCAACAGTCACTGCACTGGATACATCTTTCAGTGCAAGCTTGCGCAAACCATCACCCTGTCTTCCCAACAACTCAAATTCAAGATACCCAGAAAGTTGTTGGTGCTGCGTAACTATCTGTTTAATGACCAGGTTATAACGATATTTGCCTTTTTCTCCCGGAACTATCTCAACTGAAGGGGCATCTACAATAAGACCTTGGTCATTTGAGTCTGGCCTCATTAAGCTACGATAAAACGTATTATCTTGCTCCATTGCTGCCAGTTGATTTTTAAGGTCGACCACTTGGGCACGAACTTCTTCGTTCGCCTTCCTGTCGACTTCAGTCGCTAACCGCAAGTTGGCAACTTGTTGTTCCAAACGAGCAATTTCTACAATTTTGTCCTGATACTTTTGAGCGAGATTATCGTATTCACCACTGGGTAAATCACTGCCATTACTAGAATAATAACGGCCAACTAAAAAACTGCCAATAATAGCTAACAAAAATGTGAAGGAGAGCCCAAAAATTAACAATATTTTAAAGTAAGGCCGATACGGCACTACGGTGACGGGAAATTGCTTGGTTGGTTTAACGTTTGTCATAGATTTAATTATTATATAAAACAAAAAGCCTAAGCATTTAACACGAAATATAAGCCCAATGAAATAAAAACACAGTGCTTATTTAGTCTCTTATTTGGCTGAAGGCTCTAAAGTAACACTAGTATAGTATGTTGAACAGTGATTGCTCTTAGCTATCACTCTGCACAAATCAATATACAGCATCAAAGTTACTTTTACATAAAAGCACAACAAGACACTTTATGGTAATAAAGCCGGTTGATGTAAACCCAGACGCTCATTAAAGCCCAGCATAATATTCATACACTGCACCGCCTGGCCTGAAGCGCCTTTAGTCAAGTTGTCTATCACTGACATAACGACTACCGTTTCTCCATTTTGGGGACGCACGATTGATAAGCGACAAATATTTGAGGACTTGACCGAACGTGTTTGCGGACATGCTCCCTGAGGCAATACATCTACAAAAGGCTCTGATTGATAAAACTGCTCATAGAGTGCCTGTAAATCAGTATTTTTTCCTGCTGCATTAAGCCTGGCATAGAGCGTTGAGTGAATGCCTCGAATAATAGGAAGTAAATGAGGGACAAACGTCACCTTTGCCATTTTTGCATTATCTGGCTGAACGCAACGCAAACCCTGCTCTATTTCGGGTAAGTGTCGATGCCCACTAGCAGCGTAAGCTTTAAAGCTGTCAGCAACTTCAGTTAGCAAATTATCTACCTTGGCTTGTCGTCCGGCACCACTAGCACCACTAGCCGCATTGGCAATTAGAGCATCACTTTCAACTAAATCATTAGCAATCAGTGGCAAGAAGCCTAACTGTACAGATGTAGGATAACAGCCTGGACAAGCGACTAACTGAGCCTTGGCAATATCACTACGATTCACTTCTGGCAGACCATATACTGCGTTGGGAAGCAATTCCCTACAGCCGTGCTCTTGGCCATACCATAGAGCCCACAAATCGGCATCTTGTAAGCGAAAATCTGCTGACAAATCGATAATACGTACACCTTTTTCATACAAGGCGGGCACCATACTATGAGCGACACCATGGGGAGTCGCAAAAAATACCACATCACAAGCTGCCAGCTCTTCAATATTGGGCTCGACAAAACGTAAGTCGCAATAACCGCGAAGATTAGGATAAATATCAGCAATGGCGACACCTGCTTCTGCACGCGATGTGATGACCTTGATATTAACCTCAGGATGATTAATTAACAAACGCAACAATTCGGCACCGGTATAACCAGTAGCACCAACAATACCTACATCGGCCATAGATAAACTCTTAAATAACGATTTGATTAATGAATAAAAAATGTAACTGTAGAACAAAGTACCCATATAAGGAAGCCTTATACCAGTGATACTCTTAGAATTTTATCGCAATGCACATTGACGATTGCTCAACGGTGGTACATCCTGTGCTTCGCGTTTTAACTCACACAAAGAAATAATGCATTTTTTTAACCGATTTAGACACAGCCTGGCAGATATTGATGCCCTACCACAATTAACCTTTCTAGGGATTATTATTGGCTGTGCTGCTGGTTTATTGATTGTTGTCTTCCGCTATAGCGTCGAATTATCTTTGGGCTATTTACTCAGTGATAATAATGAAAATTTTGAAGGACTGAGTCCATTGTGGCGTTTTGGTTTACCAATGACAGGAGCACTGTTCATTGCCACTGCCTTACAAGGCTTGCAAGAGAAGGATCGTCTTGTCAGTGTTGGACATGTTCTTGAGCGCTTACATAACTTCCAAGGACGCATGCCTGTTATCAATTTATTAGTGCAATTTATTGGCGGTGCCCTTAGCCTAATAACCGGACAATCGGTGGGCCGAGAAGGCCCAGCTGTTCATATTGGTGCCAGTATCAGTAGCCTTATAGGTCAAGGCTTAAAGCTTCCCAATAACAGCTTAAGCACCTTGGTTGGCTGCGGTGTAGCGGCAGCAATCGCTGCATGCTTTAACACACCCGTTGCCGGTGTTATTTTTGCGATGGAAGTCGTGCTGATGAGTTATACCATCATCGGCTTTGTACCCATTATGATGGCATCGGTATGTGGTGCACTGGTTGCGCGTGCAACACTAGGCGCTGAAGTGTTTTTTACTATAGACAATGCTGAACTGCATGGCTTTTGGGAAATTCCTTTTATGGTGGTTGCTGGGCTCATCATCGCTCTCTTCGCTACACTGTATATGCGACTGCAACTTGGCTTTAATCGTTTTTCCCACTACCCCATTTTTTTTCGTGTCTGCGCAGCAGGACTATTAACGAGTACTGTTGGTTTATTTTTCCCAGAAATTTTAGGACAAGGATATGACACAATTAATTTAAGCCTTGAGGGCTCAATTGGCTTTAGCATATTGCTAGCCATTGCGTTGGCTAAAATTCTAACGACAAGTTTTAGCATCAGCATGGGTATTCCAGGGGGGCTGATTGGACCGCAGCTTTTTATTGGTGCCTGCGTCGGTGGCATGATCGGTATTATTGGCAACATTCTCTTTCCTGAAAATATTACTGACAGCGGCATTTATGTTTTATTAGGTATGGCAGCTATGATGGGCGCCGTATTAAATGCCCCTCTTGCTGCATTAATGGCGGTACTGGAATTAACTTACAGCCCCGGCATTATTTTTCCAAGCATGCTCATTATCGTCATTGCCTGTGTGGCAACACGACAGCTTTACAGATGTGACGGTATTTTTGTCGAACACCTTAACTTGACAGGAACAAAGTTGGAAAGTGGCCCGTTGCAACAAATGCTAGGAAATATTGGCGTTCGCAGCGCAATGAAGATTGCGTTTATCGAGACGAAAAATGAAGTGCCCACTAAAATCGCACACAAGATGCTAAGCAATAACCCGCTCTGGATCGTTATCAAAACAGATAAAAACCCCGTCCTCTTACGTGCAGCAGACCTTGCCATCACCCTAAAAACACAAGAGGAACAGAAAGAAAATAGTGAGCAAATACTAGAAAGTGAAAAAAATGTAGATCTACTAGAAATACCCGCTCAACGTTTTGACTTAATGCCAATTACTGAACTATCGAGTTTATTTGAAGCAAAAAAAATACTCGATAAAAATCCAGGTTCGGCTTTATTTGTAACGCCACAAATACAAGTAACGCCAGAAGCAAAAATTTTAGGTATCATTACTCAAGAAACCATCAGCAACTACTATATGTAAATATTGAGACACTGACACTATGTTATGGGTTAAATCCTTCCACATCATTTCTGTTATTTGTTGGTTTGCCGTTTTATTTTACTTACCGCGACTCTTTGTTTATCACGCCATGAGTGAGGATGACATTAGTAATGAACGTTTTAAAGTTATGGAACGTAAATTAATTCGAGCAATAGGCAACCCATCAATGATTGCTACTTATATCTTTGGTATATGGCTAGCTAGTTATAATTGGAATTACTACCAACACGCAATCTGGTTTTGGTTAAAAGTGGGGTGTATTGTTGTTCTCACAGGCTACTATCATCTTTGTATTCGCTATTGGAAACAATTTTGTGCAGACAAAAACTTACGTAGTGATAAATTCTATCGCTGCTTTAATGAATTTCCCGTTTTATTATTAATCGCCATTGTTTGCCTGGTTGTAATTAAACCAAGCTGGTAATGCACACCATTTTTTTAGGTAAAAAATATTATGAGCCATTCTGAATCTCTATTTATTGAAGCAAAGCAATATATCCCCGGCGGCGTGAATTCGCCAGTAAGAGCGTTTAAGGCTGTGGGCGGCGTTCCTGTTTTCTTCAAACGAGCGGAAGGCGCCTATATTTATGATGAAGACGATAAGCGCTATATCGATTATGTACTTTCTTGGGGACCGATGATTTTGGGACATGCGCACCCCGACGTTGTTGCTGCCGTCATTGAGAAAGCAAAAGGAGGCCTCAGCTTTGGGGCGCCTACTAAACTGGAGACCACACTAGCTAAAGCGGTATGCAACATTATTCCCAACATGGACCAAGTGCGTTTTGTCAACTCAGGAACGGAAGCAACCATGAGTGCGATTCGCCTGGCTCGCGGTTTTACTTCGCGAGATAAAATTGTAAAGTTTGAAGGTTGTTACCACGGCCACTCTGATTCTCTGTTAGTTAAAGCTGGATCAGGGGCTTTAACTTTAGGCATACCTAGCTCTCCCGGTGTACCCAAAAGCTTAGCCGACCACACTATCACCCTGAATTACAACGACAGCGAACAGGTCAAGCAAGTATTTTCCCAGCAGGGCGATAGCATCGCCTGCATTATTGTTGAACCTGTTGCGGGCAATATGAATTGTGTTCCACCAGTAGATGGTTTTTTACAAACACTGCGTGAAGTCTGTGATCAATATGGTAGCGTGTTAATTTTTGATGAAGTAATGACTGGTTTTCGCGTTCACCCTAATGGTGCTCAAGCACAATATAAAGTCGATGCTGACCTCATCACTTTAGGTAAAGTTATGGGTGGAGGCATGCCTGTTGGCGCATTTGGCGGTAAAAAAATCATTATGGAACAACTCGCACCCGTAGGCCCGGTTTATCAAGCGGGAACCTTATCTGGCAATCCCATCGCTATGGCTGCAGGACTCGCTAACCTGGCAGGCCTCCAGCAAGAGAATTTTTACTCAGAACTATTTTCTACTACCAATAAATTAGTGGAAGGCTTACAACAGCGTGCCGATGCCACAGGCATTCCTTTTACAACTAATCATGTGGGCTCTATGTTTGGTTTCTTTTTCTTAAAAGAGAATACAGGTAACTTAACGATTACAAACTACCAACAAGTGATGAATTGTCATATTGATCGCTTCAATCGTTTTTTTCACTTCATGTTGGATGCCGGTGTTTACTTAGCGCCCGCCTCTTATGAAGCAGGCTTCACCTCCATTGCACACAGTGATGACGATATTGAATTTACTCTAGATGCTGCCACAAAAGCGTTTAAGAAACTCAAATGATTATTCATAGCAAAATACTATGGGAGTCATTCTAGGAGAGAATGTACCACAGCTTGTCCAGCAAAATGATGTGGTGATTATTCCAGAAAACTGCCCTCAGGCCATTCGCAATAAGGGCGGAGTAAATTTAATTTTTTGATAATATATACACCGAGGTTTCAAGTTGAAAATTACCAAGAGCTATAACTATCTAGGTTTTTTATTAGCGACCTTACTCTGCTCAAATACCTTTGCAGATAGCTGTACCATATTACTTCACGGCTTAGCTCGCTCTAGCAGCTCAATGGAAAAACTTGAGAAGTTATTACTCGAAAAAGGTCACGCTGTCGTCAACAAACATTATCCCTCTAGAAAACATGACATAGAGACATTGGCTAATATAGCGATACCTAGCAGCCTTAAAGAATGTCCAAAAGAAGCGAACATTAACTTTGTAACTCACTCATTGGGCGGTATTTTGGTTCGCCAATATTTAAGCGAACACAAAATCCCTCAACTTTCTCGCGTTGTCATGCTAGGACCACCCAACCAAGGTAGCGAAGTTGTCGACAAGCTCGGCCATTTCCCTGGCTTTGAATTTATTAATGGCGATGCAGGTATGCAATTAGGCACTGGACAAAGTTCTATACCTAATACTCTAGGTCCAGCCACATTTGATGTGGGCATTATTGCTGGAAGTAAAACTATCAATTTTATTCTATCGGAAATTATTCCAGGCACTGACGATGGTAAAGTTTCTATTGAGCGCACAAAATTAGAAGGCATGCAAGACCATATTACTTTACCTGTCACCCACCCCTTTATGATGAAAAATGATAAGGTTATCGAACAAGTAATTTACTACCTTGAATTTGGTAAGTTTAAATCTTGATTAGATAAGCATTAATCATCATCACTAATATCGATGGAGGCCATTTTCTTATCAAGCTCAGCAAGGAAATTCTCTGGTGAGACGTTAGTAGCAAAGTGAGCAAACGGCGGTTTAAGAACCTGAGAGTAAACAGGGTAGTGTTCAAAATCATTACGCTCAAACAAGGTGATGCCGTAAATAAAACCAACCATTAAAAAACTAACGATAACCGATACACTAGTTGTCTTGCGAATATTGGTGGAAAAAAACAAGTTAAATTTAAGCAGGAAAATAAGAACTATCAAGGCAATAAGGTAATTAGCTATTTCACTTAGCACTAGCGATCCACTCCAGTACTCAAGATAATCAACGAGAGGATAAACAATTATTGAGCCAGCAAATACCGCTGTGCTTGCCAGCAAGTGCTGGTTAAAGTGTGGCTGATGGCGAATTAAACGGCCCACTAACGCCCAGCAAGCAGACCAGATAACTATTGCTAACCCGCCAACCAAGGCATCGATAACATATTCCTTCCATTCGTGTGTTTTTGAATACTGAATGTACTCATAAAAACCATCAAAAAGACATACAGCGGCCAAAATAAGTATCAGCGTAAACACACCAATAGAGTTCTTATGCAACCAACTAGCAAGCCAAAGTTTACGAGCAGGCTCAACAGCTTGATCTGAAGAATAAAGTGATAAGTTAGATCGACCTACTGTTAACTGATCACCAGAATTGATGACGACAGAATTCTCACTGACTGGCTGACCATTAATCAACACAGGATTGGTATTATCCAGTACCTGCAAAAACCAAAGATCTTCTTTTTTATAAAAATATAACTGTCTAGCACCAATATATGGGTCTTTTAACACCACATCATTATCGTAGGCTCTACCCAAAGTAAGCTCTTCTCTATGGCTGCGCACCAATTCAGACATTCGATTATGACGACCGCCGATTTCAATCACTAATTCCATGAAACAGACTCCAGCATATTCTTCAACAAGCGGGTAGCATTGTCACGACTAATACCCGTTGCACCCAGCTTTATCAAAATAGCCTTATCTTTTTCATCAACCGATATCATTACAAACTGAAGGTCGTAAAGGTGACTGTATTTTTTATAGGCACGAAAGCAACTGGATGCTTTCCATGAATGGCCAACCAAAGTAAGAAAGTCACTGTGACATTCAAAACCAGAAATATCTTCTTTCCTATAAGCATTACGAAAGAAGCGATGCTCAAAATTTTCTTGTAAGAGGTTATAAAACTGCAATGAATTTAATTGTTCAGATGTAATCCATTCGTAATCATAAAAAAAACTACCGACATAAAGATCACTATCAATGTAAATCTCATCTTCAGTGCGACAATGTTGATGCACCTCTTTGTGTTTCCACTCTTTCTCATCTTCGGTATATCCCCAACACTTGAGAGATTCAGATAGTTTTCCTGGCAACATTAATTCAGTAAAGGCTTCTACGGGAAATGGCTTTGAAAAAATTGTCTGGTAAAACGCATTTTGATCATCAAATAACGATTGGCCTATTTCCGCTGTAAAATTAACCTCTTCCTGCTGATTAGAGGCTTGATCCAACAGCGGAATAAGATATTTTACCGGGACCAAAAAACTGATCTGCTCACCACCCTTGGAAACATTAACGCCAACGACTTCTCCCGCGGCATTGAGCGCAGGCCCACCACTCATACCGGGGTTTAAAGAACCACTAAACAAAATCTTTTGATAGCGTGAAATTTGGATTAAACCACTATACGTTCCTTCAATGATCAGCATTCCCAAGTCCTGAGGATTACCCATAGAATAAACTCTATCGCCTTTACTCATATCATTGGAGACTAAGGAAAGCGGCACATCCTCATTAGACACTTGATCGAATTGAATAATAGCCAGGTCATGAACAACATCAATAGCTTTAAGTTGAACCGGGAAAACTTCTCCGGAATCCACAACGAGTTCTAAACGATACTTCTTAGGCTCATGGACATAGGAAGATACGACATGAAAGTTCGTTCCAACAAATCCTTTTGTGGAAATTAAAAAACCAGATCCAATACTAAATTTATCGCCAGATGCGATATCAATAACACGAACTTGATACACACTTTGCTTTAAACGTTCAAAGAGATCCGTTGCATTCGAGTTCGCATGGACTGAAAGTGATATGAATACGACGAGACATAGAAAAAGACGAAGGCTGTACCACAATTTTATCAAGGCCACAATTCGACTACTTCACCTCATGACCGTGGGCTTGTTGGTCTGCATGGTAAGAGGACCGCACCAAAGGCCCACAAGCTGCTCGCTGGAATCCAATTTCGTCAGCTAGGCTTTTGTACTCTTCAAATTCCTCTGGAGTAACATAGCGTTGCACGGGCAAGTGATCTTTAGAGGGCTGCAAATACTGACCAATAGTCAGCATATCAATATTATGCGCTCGCATATCACGCATGACTTCAAAGATTTCTTCTTTGGTTTCACCTAAACCAACCATAAGACCTGATTTAGTCAAGACATCTGGACGACGAGCTTTATATTGTTTGAGTAAATCCAGCGACCATTGATAATTTGCACCAGGGCGAGCCTCTCGATACAGGCGAGGCACTGTTTCGAGATTATGATTGAATACATCAGGCGCTTCTTCAGCAAGAATATCCAGCGCGATGTCCATACGACCACGAAAATCGGGCGTCAGTATTTCTACTTCTAAGTTAGGCGAGTGGGCGCGAGACTCGCGAATACAGTCAGCAAAATGTTGAGCGCCACCATCGCGCAAGTCATCTCGGTCGACTGAGGTAATAACGACATATTTCAAACGCATTTCTGCAATGGCTTCTGCAAGATGCTTAGGTTCATTGGCATCAAGTGGATTGGGTTTACCATGCCCAACATCACAAAAAGGGCAACGACGCGTACAGATATCTCCCATAATCATGAAAGTCGCTGTACCACCAGAGAAACACTCCCCTAAATTAGGGCAAGAAGCCTCTTCACATACACTAGATAAACCATTTTTGCGCAATATTTTCTTGATACGTTCAACGTCTGGAGAAGCGGGTAGACGTACTCGTATCCAATCGGGTTTGCGCAGAACCTCATCTGTTGCAATCACCTTGACGGGGATACGCTCAACTTTATCAGCATCGCGCAGCTTTTCTCCACGCTGGTGGCGAGTGGTACGTCGAACTGGGGAAGTAGGTAAATCTTTCATTGGCTTATTTACATCAAAAATACTAATAAGGTGGAAAATCGTCAACTAATTGCACGGAGGAGCAAGATAAGCTTTCCGACATTAGGTGAATAATAGCCGACTCTAACTCAGAAAAATCAATAGTGCTGCATTCCAAGAGATTGTGCAACTGGGTAACGGGCATTCCCTGATAACCACAGGGGTTTATCTGTTCAAAGGGAGATAGGTCCATGTCGATATTAATACTCATGCCATGAAAACTACAACCTCTGCGCACACGTAAACCCAAGGATGCTATTTTAGCTTCCACACCATCGTTTGTGAGTACATACACACCTGGGGCATCAGATTTAGCATGGGACTGAATACCAAAACCTTGTAAAAAAGCAATCGCCACCTGCTCCAGCAATGTGACCATTGCCCTCACCCCCATATCACGCCGGCGCAAGTCAATCAAAGGATACAAAACCAGTTGCCCAGGTCCGTGATAAGTCACCTGTCCCCCACGGTCCGATTGGACAACAGGAATGTTAGCGGAGTTGAGTATATGCTCAGGCTTGCCCGCCTGACCTTGAGTAAACACGGGGGGATGTTGCACTAACCAGAGCTCGTCGAGACTCTGCTCATCGCGCTGATCGGTATAGCGTGACATTGCCTGCCACACCTCTTGGTACTCCTGAAGACCAAGCCGACGCACCAAAAGATGCTCAATGGCCATCTAGATCACCATTTTTACCTGAGGGTGCGCCATCAATGTACGATGGTAGGCTTGCAGCTGTTCAACCCCTGTCGCTGTAATAAAAACCGTAACAGATTGAAAACGGCCTTTGCCACTGGCCTTAATGCTGATTTTTTCGCGACTAAAGCCTGGGGAATAATGCTCGGTCGTTTGAATAACAAAATTGACCATCTCCTCCTCAGCTTCACCTAACACTTTAATTAAGTAATCCTCACAAGGAAATTCAATTTTAGGAGGTTCTCTCTCTGCCATTTGAATCACACCGCGCTGAGTTTTAAAACAACTTATGGAAGAACAATGAGATAACATCGATCATGCGACTAAAAAAACCTGCCTGTTCAACTGAATTTAATGCAACCAAAGGGATTGTCATAAGCTCTTCCTCATTCAAGGTCACAATGACATCACCCAGCTCTTGGCCTGCCGTAATAGGGGCTTCAATGATTTCATCTACTCGCCTCTTTGCTTTTATATCATTTTCTGAGCCACGAGGGATGGTAAGGAACACGGGCTTATTAACCCCTAGCGCAATAAGGTCAGACTTGCCTTTCCACACTTTTGAATCGATTATTGACGCATTCGCATCATAAAGTTTGTGGGTGTAGTAATAGCGAAAACCATAAGATAATAGCTTTTGTGATTCTGTAGCGCGGGCATTGTCTGACTCGGTGCCCATCACCACGGAAATTAAACGCATCCCCTCTTTTTCTGATGAAGCAACTAAGCAGTAGCCCGCCTCTTCGGTGTGGCCTGTTTTTACACCATCAATGGTTTTATCTCGAAACAACAACTTATTACGATTAGGCTGATTGATGCCGTTGTAGCTAAAATATTGTTCAGAATACAACTTATAGCTTTCAGGGAATTCCGTAATGAGGGCTTTAGCCAGGGTTGCAATATCTTTTGACGTGGAATAATGCCCATCTTCCGGCCAACCTGTTGCATTTTTGAACTGAGTATTACTCAAGCCCAACAAGGCAGCTTGCTGGTTCATCACATCTACAAAAGCTCCCTCACTACCCGCTATGTATTCTGCAAGAGCAATGGTTGCATCGTTACCAGACTGAATAATCATTCCGCGCATAAGGTCGATAACAGGTACCTGAGTCCCTTCACGAACAAACATCTTAGAACCACCTTTTTTCCAAGCAGTCACACTAATCGGCACTAAATCTGTTAACGCTATCGCCCCACGCTCAATTTCAGAAGAAACAATATAGCTAGTCATCAACTTAGTGATACTTGCGGGAGGAAGCGCCTGATCGGCATTTTTTTCTGCCAATATTTTGCCAGAGTTTGCATCAATAAGAAGATAGGAACTTGCCGCTAGCTGAGGCGCAGCAGGAATAATGACCTGCCTTGGAATCTCATTTGAATTGGGGTTTGCGTATAAACCAATAGAAGCACTCAACAAAAAAAGGAATAGAGATAAAAATCGCATAGGACAGTAGTAGCTGATAAGAAAAGGATTTAACGTAATAAGCGCGGCAGTTTAGCACAAATTTGCGCTTAGACTGAAAACTGGCACTAAAAGAAGAAAACTCTTCTATTTAGATTTACGAGTCACATAACCTGAACTCAAACCTTGTTGACGCAATGAACGTTGCAAGCTTGGAATTTTATTTTCATCCACGATAGGCCCAACAATCACTCGATGCAAACTATCGTGGCCTTTAACAACGCTGACAGCCTCTAAGAGTATGTCAGCGACCCGCGCTTGAAGCGAGCTTGCTTTTTGTTGTTCACGAAAAGCACCTAACTGTAAATACCAAGCATCCATACCAGAAGAAGGGGGGGAAGTTGGAGTAGATGATGCAGATTGTACCGAGGAGGGCTGCGTCGGATCAGGGGTAACATCAACAATATCAACCAGAGCAGTGCCAGTAGCATCAACCCCTAGTTTTCGTGCGGCTGCATAGCTCAAATCGATGATGCGATTACTGTGAAAAGGCCCTCTATCATTGATTTTGACCACTACTGAACGCCCATTTTCCACATGCGTCACCCGCACAAAACTAGGAATAGGCAAGGTCTTGTGAGCCGCTGTCATCGCATACATGTTGTAGGTCTCACCATTTGCCGTGCGACGTCCATGAAACTTGGTGCCATACCAAGAGGCAACACCACGCTCACGATAACCACGACTATGTGATAGCGTTTGATAAGTTTTACCCAACACTTTATACCGCCCAGCATTACCGGCGCGGGTACGAGCAACGGGGACAGGATTTGCATCAGGAATGCGTGAAACATCAATGGGGCGGGAGGGAGGGCCATCACTGGGTTCTCGAACAAAAGATGAACATGATGCTAACAGCAACATGCTAATACTCAGGACAACTCCTCTGTAGATACCACTATTCCATTTCACCTTAAAATCACCATATCAAATTGTTAGGAGGCTTTTTTTGCTTGTAAAATTTCCTGACTCAACTGCCAAACAGCCATGGCATACAAGCGACTATGATTATAGCGAGTGATAACATAAAAATTATGCAAACCTATCCAAAATTCCGTACCCCACTCGCCCTCTAAACGTATCGCAGTTGCTGGGGCTGCAGCAGGCAGTGATAGCGCTTTAACGGGATTGAATCCCTTAGTTGCCAAATCAGCCAAGGTTAGCGATGGCTTTAAAGACTTGTTAACGATACTGTCGTCATACTCTTTCGCCACTCGGCTACGCACAGCAACCATCCCCCCCCTTTTCCAACCATGCCGTTGAAAATAATTTGCAACACTCCCAATCGCATCTTCAGTATTATTCCAGATATCGGCAAAACCATCTTTGTCGTAATCAATGGCATACGCTCGATAGCTAGATGGGATAAATTGGCCATAGCCCATAGCACCCGCATAAGAACCTGTTAACTCAAGCGGATTTTGCTTTTGCTCTCTAGATAACAACAAAAACTCTTCTAGTTGCCCTCTAAAAAATTGACTACGCGGCGGATAATCAAATGCTAAAGTGCTCAAGGAATCAATAACACGGTAAGACCCTTTACGCTGCCCATATAAGGTTTCGACACCAATAATAGCAACGATAATTTCATGTGGCACACCAAACTCTTCAGAAGCCTTATCTAAAGCAGCAGCATTTTCATTCCAAAACTCAACACCCTGTTTGATCCTGGTATCAGTTAGAAAAATTTTTCGATACTCTTTCCATGTCAAGCTCTTTTCAGCAGGACGAGAAATAGCATCTATTATCGATTGCTTTTTTTCCGCATCACCAAACCAACTTTTCAGTTCTTCCGTTTTAAAACCATGCTCTTTGGACATTTTCGCCATAAACTCACTTGCGAGCTTATTATCACCATAACTTACCGGAGTAGATTGCGCAGACACATCCGTCACCAACAATGAAAATAGCACTCCTGCTACAATTTTTTTTAACATAGTGTTTTAAAACCTTACTTAATCGGCACCGTGATGGTGCAATATTTGAATTAAAAAGTAAACTTACTAACAAGTGGCTTTAAAAGAGTACACAGAGATAAGCTCAATATAACTTTTCTCTCGGCATCATTCCCGTCTTGCCCTACATGACGTAGGGTACTTCAAGCAACGCAGGGGCAGTTGCTGATCGCGGGGATGGCACTGTATTCTTTTTAAGTGTCTCGGTAGTATTTATATATTACCTGAAAGTTTTCGCGGTTCAGTACTAATCCCCATTAATAACCCAAAGCCTAACATCAACGTCACCAATGATGTGCCTCCCAAGCTAACCAGAGGCAATGGAACACCCACTACTGGCAATAAACCAGACACCATACCAATATTAACAAAGACATAGACAAAAAATGTCAATGTAATACTACCAGCCAACGAGCGTTGAAAGCCCCCTTGCGCATTCATCGCAATAAATAACCCTCGAAAGACGATTAACAGATAAATACTTAGCAAACATAGCACGCCGATAAAACCAAACTCTTCTGCTAATACTGCAATGATGAAATCTGTATGACTTTCTGGTAAAAAGTCCAAGTGAGACTGAGTACCATTAAGCCAGCCCTTTCCTTCTAAACCACCCGAGCCTATCGCCGTTTTTGACTGAATAATATTCCAACCCGCGCCTAATTTGTCGGCTTCTGGGTTGAACAAAGTCAATACGCGTTTGCGTTGATAATCGTGCAACACGTAATGCCACATAGGCCATAGGCTCATCAGCAACAAGACGATGGCAGTAGCGATATAACTCCAACGCAAACCGGCGTAAAATAGCACGATTAAACCTGAGGTTGCCACCAATATCGAGGTACCTAAATCTGGCTGTTTGATAATCAACACCGTAGGAATACCTACGATTAATAAAGAAAACAGAACATGCTTGAAACTAGGAGGAAAACTTTTATTGGATAAGTAAGCGGCAATAGCAATTGGCATAGCCAACTTCATCATTTCCGATGGCTGGAAACGAAAGCCACCCAAGCTCAACCAACGCTGAGCACCTTTTGCACCAACCCCCCACACTAGCACTAGAGCCAATAATATCAGTGCACCGAAGTACATTAATGCCGACCAACGCGCAAAATGCCCAAGACGTATTTGCGCAATGGTTAACATACCTGTGTAAGCAAGAAAAAAGAAAACAGCCTGTCGGCGCAAGATACTGAAGTTACCTTCACTTGCACTATAGAGGACAACCAAACCAAATGCCGTTAGACAGAGCAACAAAAAAAAGAGCACCGGGTCTATATGCACAATTTGCCAAATGCTTTTTCTTCGCCGTAAATCGTGACTCGCCTCCGGCATTCGGCGAATAAAGTCATGTTGATGATCCACTAAAATCCTCGTTGAATTAATGCGAGCGCTACGTCTTCAGTTAGTGGGTAAGGGAAGGTAGGCCGCTTCTCATCAAAATTAGCAGCAGTATCTTTGCTTTTATCCATTTTTAGGTAACGCCCTAATAGATGGGCATCAAACACTTTTCGTGCGACAGGCGCGGCCGAACCTGATCCAGATTCACCGTTTTCCACAATAACCGCAACAGCGATTTGGGGATCTTCATAGGGGGCAAAGCCAACAAACAAACCATGGTCGCGATGGCGCTCTTTTAAGGCGTCTGAATCATATTCTTCGTTTTGCTTAATCCCCACAACTTGAGCCGTGCCCGTTTTACCCGCCATTTGGTAAGGAGCACCCTTTGCTATTCTACGGGCGGTGCCATTGCGAGCATGGACGACATCGTGCATAGCGTTAAAAATAAAGTCCCAATGGCGATCATTGACTTCTATTTGCTCCATAACAACGGGAGGCAACAGCTCCCCATCAATAGATTTAACGACTTGGGGCTTTAAGCGAGTACCACGATTAGCGATGGTTGCTACCATGGTTGCCAATTGTAGAGGAGTGACCAATGAGTCCCCCTGCCCGATGCCGACATTAAGGGTATCGCCAGGAAACCAAGGTAAGCGACGGACTTTTTGTTTCCATTCCCGTGAGGGCCACAATCCACGACGCTCGCTTGGCAAATCGATATCAGTATATTGACCAAAGCCGAAGCTACTACCAAATCGATGGATTCGATCAATCCCCATTCTAAACGCCAAATCATAAAAGAAGGTATCCGATGACTGCACAATTGCCTTGTGTACATTGACAATACCGTGCCCTGTTCGTTTCCAGTCACGATATAAACGGTCATCGTTTTCAAGCTGATAGTAACCAGGATCAAAAATTTTATAACTCTGACTGATCACTTGCTCACTTAAACCCGCCAAACCCATCATGGGTTTTACCGTAGATGCAGGAGGATAGCGACCTTGAATCGCACGATCAAACAAAGGAATGTCCGGACTATTGCGCAAAGCATCATAATCTTTATAACTAATTCCCGTTACAAACAAATTGGGGTCATAGCTAGGAGTACTCACAATCGCTAATACTCCCCCCGTTTTCACATCCATGACCACCACGGCTCCTCGGCGCCCTTCCATTGCGGCAAAAATCGTTTCTTGTAATTCGCTATCTAAATGTAGTGACAGATTTTTACCCGGCACAGGGTTTTGTTGCTCCAGTGTTCTCAATACCCGCATACGAGCATTAATTTCAACGTGTCGGTATCCCACTTCGCCAAAAAGTACATCTTCGTATGATTTTTCAATGCCAATTTTGCCAATAGTGTGTGTACCCTGATATTGACGTAACTGCTCTTCTGTAAACCGGCTCCATTCACGGTCGTTAATTTTTCCAACATAACCCAGACTATGAGCAAACAAATAGCCTTCTGGGTAATCCCGAACCAGGCGCGCCTCAACCTCTACACCGGCCAATCGATATTCATTCACTGCGATACGTGCGATTTCTTCCTCAGTAAGACGATAACTCAGTGGTACAGCTTGATAAGGACGACGACTACTTTGCAAGGAAGCATAAAAATCTTGGACATCATCATCAGAAATATCGATGAGTTGGCGCAAAAGCAGTAGCGTTTTACCTAAATCCGCAACATTTTCGGGCACAATGGATAAGATATAGCTGGGACGATTATCAGCGAGAAGCTTACCTTTGCTATCAAAGATCAGTCCTCGTTGAGGGGTGATTGTTTGCACTAAGATTCGGTTATTATCAGACTGCGTTGCGTAATTTTCGTAATGAATAATTTGCAGGCTGTAATAGCGCCCTAACAAAACCATCGCTAAGCCAACGACTATTGCAGCGGTCACTATCACACGAGAACTAAATGTACGTGTTTCTACGTGATAGTTTTTAAATTTTTGCGGCTCTTGCATATTCAGAAAACAACAACAATTTGGCCCGATTATAACTAGTATGGGGCAAAAATTTTAATCTGCAGTCAAATTGACCTATTTATTTGTAAAAACAAGACCTACTTTACACTATTTAACGCATTTTAGACTCAAATAGGGGCATTTTTTATTTCTACACATCAGTTTGATAGAGAATATTGCCACTAACTAAGCACTCACCTATTTGTGATAGGGGTGATTAGCCAACAAAGTCCACGCCCGATACAACTGCTCTATGAGCAATATTCGCACCATCGGGTGGGGTAAGGTTAAATTAGACAAAGACCATTGAACATCGGCTCGTTGACGACAAGCCAAACTCAAGCCATCAGGACCACCTATTAGCAAAGCAATATTTTGACCGGACATCTGCCAATCACTCATCTCTGCCGATAATTGTTCGGTACTCCAGCTTTTTCCTTTCACCTCTAGTGCAATCACTTTCTCACCGGGCTGCAAAGCAGCCAAAATAGCATCTCCTTCAGATTGAACAGCTTTATCAACAGCACTTGATTTACTTCGCTGTCCCAGAGGCAATTCCAACCACTCAAAGCGCCACTCCCGAGGCAAACGCTTTTGATATTCCTCAACGCCCTTTTCCACCCAACTTGGCATTTTAGTACCGACAGCAATGACTCTTACATGCATATGCTACACATCATTATTATTGGGCATCACTTGGCTATTTTCACCCTTGTGAATAGGCGACCAAAGCTTTTCCAGGTCATAAAATAATCGCGTTTGTGGCAACATGACATGAACAACAACGGTTCCGTAATCCACCAAGACCCAGTCTGCAGCCTCCATTCCCTCTGTACCAATGGGTCGAATATCTTGCTTTTTTAACTCGTCGATAACATTCATCGCCAGAGACTTAACATGCCGACTAGAGGTACCACTGGAAATAATCAAGGTATCCATCACCTCACTCATCGAGGTAACATCCAAGACAACGGTATCTTGTGCCTTGAGGTCATCCAGCGCTTCTGTAACGTTATTAACTAAATCTGTCATTTTTGCCTTCTTAAATAATGATGGTGAAGTTTGCAATTAATACAGTTACAAACCAAAACCATAGAGTTTATTTTCAATAATATAGCGTTGTACTGAGGGAGATAATCCATCAGGGATTTCCCCTCTCAATAACTGTTCACGAATTTCTGTTGCTGAAACATCTATTGGTCTCTGCTGCAAACAGAAAAGAGCACCCGCAGACGAATGGTGAATATAATTGAGGACATGATCATCAATAGCAACACAGCGCTCAGGTAATATACCTTCTTGCGGATGCGGATACCCAGGCCGCAAAAAAACACCAATATGTGCTAAAGCAGGTAGCATTTGCCACTGATGCCATTGATTCAATTGCGCATAGGCATCCGCCCCTATCAATAGCACCAAGCTGACATCACTCCCAAATTCCCGACGAAAATCTTTTAAGGTATCAACCGTCCAAGAAGGACCAGGCCGACACAATTCGCGGTTATCAACCACTAGGTCGGGATACGACTCAACAGACAACTCCAAAAGATGCAAACGTTGCTGACTGCTCAGTGTTGGCTGACCGCGGTGAGGAGGATGATGGCAGGGCAACAAACGCACTTCATCTAGATTAAGGAGAGACTTTGCCGCCAGTGCCATTTGAACATGGCCATTGTGTACTGGGTCAAAGGTGCCACCAAAAATACCGATGGTTTTCACAAGATTTCCATCACTCCATCGCACACCAATACATTTATCGAATATGCCCGTCACCCAATACAATCCATTTTTGCGAGGTTAAGCCTTCTAGACCAACGGGGCCTCGTGCATGTATTTTGTCTGTAGAAATACCAATTTCTGCACCCAAACCATACTCAAAACCATCAGCAAAGCGGGTAGATGCATTGACAATGACCGAGCTGGAGTCGACCTCGGTCATAAACTGGCGAGCGCGATTGATATCGCGCGTGACAATAGCCTCGGTGTGCCCTGAGCTATATAACGCAATATGCTCCATGGCCTGAACTATATCATCGACAATGCGTATCGATAGTATCGGCGCCAAATATTCAGTATGCCAATCCTCTTCTGTTGCAGCCTTACAATTGCCAAGAATGTCTCGTGTGCGCTCACAAGCTCGCAACTCAACCCCTAATTCACTATATTTAGCAGCCAAGCGTGGCAATATTTCATGAGCTACATTCTTAGCAACCAATAATGTTTCCATAGCATTACACACACCATAACGATGAGTTTTGGCATTAATAGCGATGTCATAAGCCTTATCAAGATCCGCCAAATCATCAATGTAAACATGACAAATGCCATCTAAATGCTTAATAACAGAGACCGTTGCATTTTGGGTAATTCTCTCGATCAAGGCTTTACCCCCACGAGGAACCACAACATCAACGTATTCATTCATAGTAATAAGCTGACCAACTGCTTCTCTATCAGTAACTTCTACCACTTGCACAACGGTAGTGGGTAAGCCTGCCTCCTCTAAACCTTGCTGTATACAATGAGCAATTGCCTGGTTCGAGTGAATTGCCTCCTTACCTCCACGCAAGATAGTTGCATTACCTGACTTTAAACAAAGGCTTGCAGCATCAATGGTCACATTAGGTCTTGATTCATAAATAATTCCGATAACACCCAGAGGGACACGCATTTTCCCCACCTGGATGCCACTTGGGCGATATTTAAGACCATCAATTTCTCCACAAGGGTCGGGTAAAGCCGCAACCTGCTGCAAACCCTCCATCATTTGATCAATACCATTATTATCGATAGACAGACGGTCCAATAGAGCAGCATCTAAACCCTCCTGGCGAGCTTGCTCCATATCTTTCTGATTAGCCGCTAATAGCTTGTCTCGGTTTGCATCAAGCGCCTTGGCAATGGCCAATAACGCCTGATTTTTCACACCGGTATCCGCTGCGGCAATGAATCGAGCCGCTTTACGGGCTTCTTTGCCCAAAGCTTGCATATATTCATTAATGTCGACTTGTTCTAACATGAGAAATTAATTATTCCAACTCAATAAACGTAATTCTAAACGTAGCACCGCATTATACAGAGATATACCTCTTTAACATCGTGATTTTTAGGTTAAGATCCAGGAATAGAGTTACTCACCCATAATTTCTATACCAATAAAGAAATGGGCTATGATTAATGCTTATCGGCAAACTTACCACTTCATTGCAGTTAATAGCTGAGCTAGGGGTTGTAACGACTTCAGCAAAAAGAGAGCTTTTCTAAATGATGAATATAACAAACAACTTACAACCTTGGATTGTTATGCTAAGGGTTCTTATGCTAAAGATTGTTACACTAAAAAGATACTGCATACCGACCAAATTGTTGACCCTGCTCTTTTTCATGTCAGCAAGCATAGAGGCTTGGCCAGCAACAACTGACAATACAAAAATCATTGTTTCGTACAGTTATAACTTCGCCAAAAATATTGAATGGCCTCAAGAACAAAATTTAGCTGCCTTCACCATTGCACTGTATGGCGTTGAAGACAAGAGCTTGATTAATGAATTTTTAAAGCTTAACAACCGCGTCTCACTGAAAGGCGCTCCCGTCAAAGTTATCCAAACCAGCAACCTGCGCGCGCTATCCAGCGCCAACCTAGTTTACATTGGAAAGAATGAAGATATTGCACAAATACAAAATTTCATTGGCAACAAACCCATTTTATTAATTACCAATGAAGCCAAGAATAAACGATTAGTTATGATCAACTTATTCAAAAACGGTAATCAGGCAATAAAATTTGAAGTCAATAAGGCAAACTTAATCAACAATAATTTAACAGCACTCCCCGAACTCATTCTGCTAGGCGGAACAGAAATTGATGTAGCCAAACTCTACCGAGAAGGTCAGGCATCGCTAATTAATCTGCAAAATCAATTGGCCAGCCAACAAAGTCGTCTTAGCGAACTACAAAAACAAAGCAATATCCAAAAGAACAACAATAATCAACTTATAAAACAAATGAAGTCTTTAAATGAGGACATTAATGAAATTAAAAATTCCAACTTAGCGCTATTGCAGGATCAAAAGAAACTCAAGAAAACCATTCAGGAAAGCCAGATAACCATAGAAAAACAAAAACAAGATATCGCCAATAGTGAACTGCAAAAACAAAAACTTATCCAGCAAGTAAGGCAACGCAATATTGAACTCAAAGAAAAAAATATAGAGCTCGAAAAAAAGCAATTAGAACTAAATAACATTAGCTTGTCCATTAGCAACAAAGAATCACGCCTAGCCACTCTAAACGTGACCATCGAGCAACAACAGGCCGCATTATTGTCTCAAAAAATTCGCTTGAGTGACCAAGCAAGTTCAATCGAAGCATTAGATAAGCTTGTTAGCGCTCAACGCTGGTCTTTGTATTTCATGATTGGCTTAGTATTAACAACAACCGCATTATTATGCTTAGGAATCTTTGCTTATAAAATGAAAAAAGAAGACAACGAGCGGCTAGCCAAAAGAAGCCACGACCTGCAGGTAGCTAGAGACAAATTAGAAATTGCTAAACGCAAAGCTGAAGAAGCCAATCGTACTAAAGGCGCGTTTTTATCGATGATGAGCCATGAGTTAAGGACACCTCTACAATCTATTATTGGTTATACCGATTTAGTGATAGAGGACTTAAAAGCCGAGGGCGATGAGTTTTACAGTGACCAATTGGTCCGTGTGCATGCAAATGGTGAGCGCTTACTTGCGCTTATTAATAACACGCTTGATCTTGCAAAAATCGAAGCCGGAAAAATGGATGTACAGCTAACACCAACACATATTGGCTCACTTATTGAAGAAGCTATCGGGAATATCAAGCCACTATTAGCAAAAAACAACAACAAACTTGAAGTTGATATAGATAACGATGAGCACATACCCGTCATCGACCACGACAAATTATTACATATGGTGGTAAATTTATTGAGCAATGCCACCAAATTCACCCAAGAAGGTCTTATTTCTATTACGGTAAAAAATCAAACCCATTTACTAACACTTATTGTTAGCGATACCGGTATAGGCTTAACAGATTCACAAAAAGAAGAGATATTTACTCGCTTCCATCAAGCCGATTCTGGGGAAAAACGTTCTTTTCAAGGTACAGGCTTAGGATTATCAATCACTCAATATTTTTGTGAAATCATGGGTGGCTCTATCCGAGCAGAAGATCGGCTAAGCACCGAAAAACAAATAGATTCATCCGAAAATAAGCCTAATACCGGGTCATCTTTCATTATCGAAATACCTTTACCTGTTGTTATTGTGAACAAAAAGTTAACCGATGACGATGAACATGAAACGTTTGCTGTCGCCTAACTCAGCAAGAAAGTAAAAAAAGTTTCCTTTTCACATTGATACCAGTAACATGAGGCCACAGAGCACATAGAGCTAATTAACGATAATAATTAGCTCTACACAATTCTTGTTCTATACTAAGCAAAGTGAAATAGTAGACGGAATATATTTACCAGCAGATAGAGACAACTTCGGGAAAAAAATACCTAAACTAGTCCAGAGCCAATTAAGCAATGACAATAAAAATAATAAACACGCTATTATTTGTTGGTTTAACGTCTCAGGCATGCTTTCAGTCCTTTGCTCAATCTAGCGAATACGATAAGGACCTGGAGTATCTTTCATTAACGCTAGAAGAACTTGGGCAAATTAAAGTATCTATTGCGACAGGTTCTGATACGCCGATTGAGCAAGCTCCAGCGATAGCGTCAATCATTACTGCAGAACAAATCGAAGCTATGGGTGCGAAAACCATTGCCGAAGCTTTAGAAACGGTTCCTGGCTTGCACATATCTGTCTCACCCGTATTGTATTCCCCAGTTTATTCATTCAGAGGGATTCGAGGCGCATTATTTACACCCCAAATATTGATGTTAGAAAACGGAATCTCCATTGGAAATATATACATTGGAGATCAGGGTTTCTCTTGGGCAAGCTACCCAATAGAGAACATCTCTCGCATTGAGGTAATTCGTGGCCCAGGCTCTTCACTCTATGGTGCAGACGCTTATTCTGGAGTCATTAATATTATCACCAAGACTAATGAAGACTTTCAAGGGACCAAGAGTGGCTACTATGCTGGCTCATTTGACACTCAAAAGTTCTGGGTCTCTAACAACAGTTCTTGGCAGTCTATCGACATTAGCAGTTTTTTTAGCTATTCAGAAACTGACGGATATGAAGAGAGCATAACATCAGACTCACAAACAGTTTATGATAATTTCTTTTCAACCAGCGCCTCAAATGCGCCCGGCGATACTGATACTGGCTATGAATCTATCAATAGCCATATCAATATTTCTGGAGAACAGTGGCGATTTAGGACGAGTATTAACATACGAGAAGAAATCGGTTCAGGAGCTGGAGCCGCACAAGCACTTGACCCGGAAGGAAAAAGCTCAGGGCGACATATAACCAGTGATCTTACCTACATGCCGGAGTTATCTAATGAAGACTGGGAACTGGAGCTACAATTGAGCGGTATGTATTACCGCGAAAAGTCTGACCTCGTTATCTTCCCAGCTGGAGCGACCTTTCCCACAGGAACATTTCCTGATGGAGTAAAAGGAAATCCTTATAAGTGGGAACGACATTATCGTTTTTCCATGGCAACTCAATATGGCGGATTAGAAAATCACGACATCCGCATTGGAACAGGTTATACCTCAGCTGATCTTTACAGAATAAAAGAAACTAAAAACTTTTCCTCTTCTGGTGGAGCCCCTTCTCCTTTGGGCTCAGTCGTCGATGCAACAGATACTGAACCCTTTGTTGAACCACGTAAAAGAACATTAAAATATATATTCCTACAAGATGAATGGAATATTTTTAAAGACTGGGTTGTTACATCAGGAGTTAGATATGATGACTACTCAGATTTTGGCACAACAGTAAATCCTCGCGCAGCAGTTGTGTGGCAAATAAACGATGCTATCACAAGCAAATTATTGTATGGCGAAGCATTTAGAGCGCCATCTATTTCAGAACAGCACAATCAAAATAACCCCGTAGCTACAGGGAACTCAAATTTAGAACCGGAGCGTATTCAAACTCTAGAAGCTGCCGTAGACTGGTCGATATCACCCAAAATTAATGCAAGAGCTAATATTTTTAAATACGTAATGAAAGACATCATACGTTATGTCCCTAACGATGTTGGTGCAGCAACAGATAATGTTGGCGAACAAAAGGGGGAAGGTTTAGAAGTTGAGTTAGCCTGGAATGCCACTGATCGCTTAAGAATTTTAAGTAACTATGCATACCAAAACGCTAAAGATATGGATTCAGGAAGAGCAGCAGGACTTGCTCCCAAACACAGTATATATCTGCAAAGCGATTGGCATTTATCGAAAAATTGGATATTCAACACACAAATAAACTGGATAGGTAAACGTGAACGTCAGCCCAATGACACAAGAGAGGCACTTGATAGCTATACTCATGTCAATCTTGTTTTCAGGCGAACAATAGCCAACAGTCCCTGGCAATTTAAAATCGGAATATATAATTTATTTGATGAAGAAGCATATGAACCCAGTCCCGGACCAGGCCCAACAACAGGGAACTTAGTTTTGATTGAAAATGACTTACCGCTTGCAGGAAGAAGTTTTATTGGTCAAATTTCTTATCGTTTCAAATAACAGATACCACATGCAATGGGAACGTTTACCTATTGCAATGCCTAAATCAAGCGTCCTCTTCTTGAAAACTGCCTAGCGCTTTTAGACGTAATATCATCGGAGGAACTTCTTCTGGATCAATTCGAACGTCAAAAATAGATGGACCACGGCGTCGAGTAACAGCGTTGATATCAATTTTGTCAAAGTCCTCGACAGAATGAATAACATATCCGGGAATACCCATTGACTCTGCCGTCTTAGGAAAGTCAATTTTTGTTAAATTATGGGCAATCGGTTCTGCCTTTGCCAAACGCTGACCATGCTTTACCATCCCGTAAGCATTATCGTTGAGAATAACAAAAATAACGGTGAGCTGGCTTTCCAGAGCTGTAGTGATCTCCTGACCGCTCATCGTGTAAGCGCCATCACCCGTAATACATACAACTGGGCAATCTGGGCTACCATGAGCAATACCAATAGAAGCACCAATCGCCCAGCCCATCGTTGCAAAATTTAATATGAGCCGCAACCAAGGACTTGGTTTATTTCTTCTATCTACTTGATCACTTCTATTTTTCAAATAACCTAACCCTGAATGGCGACAATTTTTAGGGTGCAAAAAGTGCGCCGCCCAAATCATACTATTACCCGTATCTGCTAAAAAACGTGTGCTTGGAGGAAAACGGTCCGATAATTCTTTCATTAAACGTTGCGGCTTAATCGGCTTACTTAGAGAATAATAAGCATTTCGGTTATCATAAATCAGAGATTTCTTATGGCTTAATCGAGAAGACTTTGTCAGAGGGTAACTGGGAAGCAAGGCCGTAATCAGTGTTTCGCATACGCTACCAATATGACCACGCACATGTCGTTTCGCAATAGGTGAGCGCACTAAGTTCTCTTCAAACTCATCAATATGGACTAACTTATTATTCAATATACTGTCACACCAACCACTACTAGAAAGCTCTCCAAAATCAGTACCAAATGCTAACAATAAATCAACATTATTCTTTACCACCTCATCTGCACTGGAATGACCGCCAAAACCAAAGACACCATAATAATTTTTATGCGAGGGATTGATTAAACCTTTTGCATCTGGAGTGGTAACAAACGGCGCATTTAATATTTCTGAAAGATTAATAATTGAATCAATGGCTTCATTCGCACCAGCACCAATGAAAAAAACAACATTAGCATTAGATTTAATATCATCAATTAAATGATTGACAGCAATATTATCAATCATTCTAGGACGATGATTAAGTTTTTCGAACAAGTCGTAACTCAAAGAGCCTATTGCTAAAGGAGAGCGCAAAATATCGACTGGCACAGACAGATGGGCAGGCCCTTGCGGAGCTTGGAAAGAGTGCAAAATGGCATTTACCAACTTTGTTTCAAATTGCCCCTCATGCGATATAAGAGAATTGTAACGAGTACAGTGACGATACATACCAATCACATCGACTCCCGTACAAGATGATTCCTGCAGAGCCCCCCGTCCAAAAGAGGGAAGAGCAGGCTGTCCAGTAATAGCAAGCAAAGGAATATTATTGTCATAAGCACACGCCACACCAGTGATCAGATTAGTTGCTCCCGGCCCAGAGGTGGCTACACAAACCCCTAACCTACCGGTTTCTCTCATATAACCATCTGCCATGTAAGCGGCACCAGCCTCATGACGAGCAACAATCGCTTTCGGCCCACCTCTACGTTCACTTCTTGCAAGCGCATTATATATTGGTTCTACAGCTCCACCAGGGACACCAAAGACGAACTCTACGTGAATCTGTTCGAGGTAGCGGACAATTAACTCCCCTCCATCCAGAGGGACATGGTCTTGCATTAATAACGCGTCAGGTGATGTCTTCGTTGAAAGTTTTGTTTCCACAATTTACCTCAACTCAATAATTAATAATGTGGATGCGGTTCTACGTCTTAACTACTACATTAAATATTCCTTTATCGCAGAAAAAAGATTCGCGCACAGATTTTTATTTTAAAAATAAGTAAATATGAATAATATTTTTAACGACTTTATCCGTTTCTCCCTTTACCCAAAGTCGCCTATTGTGTCAATAGTACAATAATTATGCGGCGAAAAAATGATCTTTACAATATTTTTTTGTATTACGAATTTATTTTGAAAAATTAATATGAAAATGGCGCGACATTCAACATTTTCAATTTAAATATTATATTTTGCGCCAACTTGCTACTGGGACACTAAAAAAGAATACAACAGTCATCCCCGCCTTCGAGGGAATGACACCGAGAGCAATAAATAAACCTATGCTATATTGGTATATTCTTTTCAAATGACTTGCTAGTGTGATCGCGAGCAACCTTTTTTTTATATTTATATTTAGTCAGCCCTAAAAAAAGCAGGGCGCCTTTTTTCAGGACTAATTAACTATGATACTCGATAAAAAGAAATAAATCGTAAAACAATAGATACGGAACAACACTTTAAAAAATTAATAATTAGGTTTGTAAGCATGCGCACTCATAACCGTGCAAGTAATAAGTGCAAAATCAGGTTTATCACACAACAATAAAAATTGTTCATAGTCTTTTTCTGATAGCAAACCACTTGATAAAATCGCTAGCTTCAATTGCTGATAAGTTAACTTGAAAAATAATGCATAATCGGAACCTCCTGGAACAACATGACTTTTACCTTCGACTGATATATTAATCAAGCCTAAATCAAATAAATTGCGATACAAGTAACGACCAAGCTCAAAGGACATACCTCTTTCACACTGAACAATTCTAAGCGCATCAAGTGCCTTCTGATACAAAAAAACATCTTCCGAATCAGCACCAGGATCTGGCATATCAGTAATAAAATCTGGCTCCTCCAACACTAAGACACCACCGGGCTTTAATGATTTGTAAATCGAATCGAATGCATCTGCTCTGCTCTGTTTGGGAATATGTACAAATACACCTCTAGCATGAACAAGGTCATACTCTTCCTTGGGTAAACTTTCTTTTGTTATGTCAGCTTGCTTGAGCGTTACATTTTTAAGGTTAATACTACTAAGTAAACTTAGATTCAAATCTATAGCATCAACATGACCACTTTTACCCACTCGATGAGACAAGTATTTTAATATAGAACCTGCTCCCGGTCCTATTTCAAGACAACGCCAGCCTTCAGACAGACCACAGCGATTAAATTGCAGGTGTGTCTGGGGATCAAGGTATTTTTCCATAATTGACAGCCTGACTTTAGTTTCTGGCCAATCATTATTTAATGTGTACTCTGGCTCTGCCATTATGAACCTCTCTATTTAGTTATCCCTGAAAAAAGTCTTTCTGTCTTTTTTCAGGATCGAGATAAAAATACTTAACGTAAAAACGCGGTTTTATCGGGTTTCTAGTTGAAATAAATCACCAATATAGCGATTTAATTTTCTAAATCAGTATATTGTGCACTTTTCAGGATCGGCTATCTAAATTAGTTAACACACTTAACCTAAGCGCAATTACAACCAGAATTTAAAAATCAATTTATAATTTTTATTAAGTTTAGAATTGATTAACAGCCACACTGACATATATGTAAAGTAATAATGATGTGAATTTATATGTACTTCAGACAATAAAATATTAAACCGAAAAAGGTCAGACTTTAAAAAATGATCTATCGCTCATAAGTGCTAGAATCACAACATGTAGCTTTAAGGTTCAATGACGAATTTTCCATTAAAAAAATATATTAACTTAACGCTAAGGCTTTTCTCTTTTCTACCAAGAGAATTACAAATTTACCTTCTTACCCATCAATACTTGCTGGTCGATTTCAGAAACATGGACAGGCTTACCAACAAAATAGCCTTGAGCATAATCAACGCCATTTTCTTTTAGAAAATTGAGAATCTCTTCATTTTCAACAAACTCGGCAACCGTTTTTCGCCCTAATGTTTGAACCACATCAATAATCGAACGAACAAGGGCTTGGTCAACTCTATCAATGTGAAGGTTACGAATAAATGAGCCATCGAGCTTTATATAATCGGCTGGAAGCTCTTTGAGATAAGCAAAACTACTAAAACCGGATCCAAAGTCATCAACGGCAAAAGAACACCCTAAATTATGCAACTCATCGATAACTTTTTGAGTGGCTCTCAAATCCAACAAACTGGCACTTTCTGTTAACTCAAAGGTAATCATGGAACCATCAATATTCGCCTCGGTAAGACTATCGCGAATAATGGTGACAAGGTTTTCATCCCTAAATGCTTGCGCAGAAAGGTTAATTGCTAACTTACGCAAATTTCTATACCGACTGAGCATGGTAATCGACTGCTTAATCACCCATCGATCAAGCAAACTCATATCACCAGTGCTTTCTAAAGCGGCAATAAATTTACCCGGCATAATAATATTATCGTTTTCATCGAGCATGCGTATTAATGCTTCATGATAAACCACCTCTCCTGAAGCAATATGCACGATAGGCTGAAAATGTAAAACTAAGCGATTATCAAGCATGGCTTGACGAATTTTTCTAGCCCAATCTACATTACGTCTTAACTCATCACTTTCACCATCTTCAGGGTTGTAAATATGAACATTATTACGACCACGGTGCTTCGCAACATACAGTGCAATATCCGCTTGCACCAAATAACCATCTGCACTATTGGCGCTACCATCTATCATGCTAATACCGATACTACAACCTAAATTGATCGTCTGTTTGCCAATGGTAAATACAAAAACACTGATCTCTTCTTTGATTTTTTCAGCAATATCTCTCAGCATCTGTGCATCAACATCATGGACGATAAGTGCAAATTCATCACCGCCAAAGCGACAAAATATATCACTATCGCGAATTTGCTGATTAATAACTTCAGATACTTGCTTCAATACTTGGTCACCACGGTGGTGCCCAAAAGTATCATTAATAACTTTGAAATAATCGAGGTCGATATACATGACACCGTGACCCTTAGCGTCACCTTGGCTGTCCTTCCATAATTCATTGAGCATCACTTCAAAATAATTGCGATTGTATAAGCCCGTAAGAGAATCGTGCATTGCTAGAAATTCTAATTGTTCCTGAGCTTGCTTACGCCGCGAAATATCATCTAGACATATCGTTAATCCATTTTCTTCATTAAAGCTCGACGAACAACTTACGCGAAGGTGAGCCCAACGCTGGTAACCCGCAAAGTCTTTTAGCAATACTTCTAATTCACAATGCTCCTTTTCTCCCGATAGCACAGCATTAAAGCGCCCCTCAATAGAACGAAATTTTCTACCATCTTGATTGGCTAAAAAGTGTTTAAATGGATAACGTAAAGAGTCATTGACCTCATACCCAAAAACTCGTTTCCAGGCTTCATTGAGAAAAGTGATATTGAGATCAGAATCTAACTCCATCACTACAGTCTGCAAATTATTTAAAAGATGTTTATGGATTTCAGAAACTTGGCGATAGGCAGCTTCACGCTCAGCTAAGGATCGTACTCGATCAGCAAACTGCTGGTTGCTCACCATGTAGTCGTCTCGTCGCAAAGCAACTTCCGCAACAGTACGCAGCTGCTCTGGACGAAAAGGCTTAGAAATAAAATCAGAAGCGCCTTGTATAAGCAATTCCTCAGCCTGCTCTACAGGGGCGTGAGCCGTCATGATTACAACCGGTTGATTGGGCTTGCGCTCTAAAATACCTGTGAGTACCTCGGGCCCCTCCAGCTTGGGTAGCATCACATCTAAAAGCACGAGGTCGTGTTGGCGTTCCACCCAAGCTTGCAGCCCCGCCTCCCCGTCCATTGTAATCTCTACATCAAAGCGCCCACCTAGAATACGCTTGATTAAATCGGCAGTATCCTCTTCATCTTCCACGACCAGAAGACTGGGCTTTGTTAGCTTGAATTCACCCTGCAGTGCTTCTCCCAGTAACTCAGGCAAAAGGTCCAGCTGCTCGTTAGCAACAAGACCATTGATACCATATTCACGAGCGGTCACTTCAGCGATGCGTTCACACCAAGTAGAGGTGGTTACAACAATGGGAATAGAGGCTTTGCAACGCAGGGCGCCAGAGCGCACCAAACGAGAAACACGCCAACCATCCAACTCATCCAAATCGATGTCGCTAATTAACGCATCAACTGACTGTTTGCGAAGCACTCCCAAAGCCTCTCTGGCTCGGTTGACTAAAACAATTTTGTTGTAGCCCGCCGCAGAAAGTATGGATTGAAGACATTGACTTAAGCCGTAATCACTGTGCACAACCAAAATAGTTAGGTTGGAATGTGGATTCACAGTATTATTATCAGACATGTTAAGGTGATGGTCCTAAATAACTTTTGTTTCTTTCAATATTTTTAAGTTAGTCCTGACAACTTAGACTACAAAGCTATACCAGTCAAATACTTATAGAGACTCGATAAAATTATCATCAGGCGACTTTGTCCAATAAAAACGCCATATAAAACACATATACTCTTTTCTTTCAGGATTGGTTCAGTTAAAGATTGTTATTCTGGCTTCAAGCTCAAACAAACAGGAGCAGAATTATGAACACTCTTCTTAAATCTACACTCGCTATAGTGACAACAACCAGCTTAATAATGGCGCCCATTATAGAAGCGGAACCCTCAAAACACCGCCACAATCAAACACAAATGGATTATGCCAGAGTCATTAATGTCTCGCCCATCTATGAAACGGTTAGTTACTCTGAACCCTACCAAGAATGTCACTATGAAGAACGGCTAATTAAAGATAAACGTGACTCTACCACGGCCATTATTGTCGGTAGCCTCATTGGCGGTGCTATTGGTAATGAACTCGGCCACAACAAAAGTAATAAACGTGTGGGGGCATTCGCCGGTGCAGTGCTTGGGGGTTCTATTGCACGAGACATAGACCGCCGCAAGCAGGGTGGATACAAAGTGAAAACAGAGAAGGTCTGCTCTACACGCTACAAAGACGCTTACCACGAAGAACTTACGGGTTATGATGTGACTTACCAGTACCGTAATCTCACCTACTACACCACAATGGATGAGCATCCTGGTAAACGTATTCGTGTTGCTGTTAATGTGCAACCCTTGCTATAGCGATCTGCCTAACAATATGTAAAACTGTGCCAGTAAGAAAAAGCGGAGACTAGAGAACTGAGGCGGCCTGAAGAAGCTATCACGTCTAAACCACCTGCTAGTTACTGGCACAGAATATTGAGAACATTATGAAAATACGATCACGACAACTTAATGCATGCGGTATCTTACTAATGCTAATGAGTTTAAGTTGTCATATTTATGCACTTTCTCCCGCAGAAGCCGCCGAACAAGCACGCGCATCAACGGGAGGCAAAGTACTACAAGTGAGAGCCCAAGAGGAAGGAAAATATCGCGTCAAAGTACTACTACCTAATGGTCAAGTTCGTACGATTTCGATCAGCGATTCCGGTTCAAGTAACAATCAAAAAAGTAAAAAGTCAAAAGGGCGCTAAAGCTCACAGGATAAAAATATTATGCGCTTACTACTTGTCGAAGACGAAACTCAACTCAGAGAAAATTTAGATAAATTTCTTAAAAAATGTGACTACAGTGTCGATAGTGCATCCGATGGCCGAGAGGGTCTTTTTTTAGGCTCAGAGCACCCTTACGATATCGCCATTATCGATATCGGCTTGCCCGAGCTAAACGGCATAGAGCTCATTAAAAAATTACGTGAACAAGATATTACATTTCCCATTCTTATTTTAACCGCACGCGGTAACTGGCAAGACAAAGTAGAAGGCCTAGAGGCAGGTGCCGATGACTATTTAGTCAAACCATTTCACAACGAAGAGCTGCGCGCCCGACTCAATGCGTTAGCACGTCGTTCAAAAGGACATGCCTCCCCCGAACTACGCTATGACCCTCTCACTATTAACACTGCCAGTAAAGTTGTCAGTATCGATGGTAAAGCCTTAACCCTGACTCAGTATGAATATAACACCATTGAATATCTTGCCCTCAACTACGAGCGAGTCATTTCTAAAACAGAACTGACTGAGCATTTATATGATCAAGACTTTGATTTAGACAGCAATGTTATTGAAGTGCTCATTGGCCGCTTAAGAAAAAAAATCGACCCCGAAGGCACTTTAAAACCCATTGCCACCCTCCGCGGACAAGGTTATAAACTGAGCCTGCAACAAACACAAACTCACGCATGAAGGCGATAACATTGAGTCATCTTCTCCCTATTAACTCTTTAGTAGGGCGATTTATTTTTGCGTCTCTCATTCTGCTTCCCCTCTTCATCTTTTTAAGTGGCACTTTTATTAGCAATGCTTTTGAGCACAGCCAAATCAAAGCGGAGCAAGAAAAACTACAAGCACAAATTTATTTATTACTCAGTTTAACGGAAGTAGAAAACAAAAAAGTTACGCTACCAGAAGCACTCACCGAGCCTCGTTTTAATCAACAAGGTTCTGGTTTATATGGATTAATTTATGATAGCAGCGGCTCAGAGCTATGGCGCTCGCCATCATCTGAATTATTCAATCAATCCCTCTACAATACAGAAAGCATATTCGAGACAGGTAAAAAAGAACTATCTCAACTCAACATAAACGACAACCAGACACTAAACCGCTTTAGTTATGATATTGAATGGATAGACGACAACAATCATATATTACCACTTCGCTTTCTTGTTGCTAATGATAATAGTGCATTGAAAGCAGAACTTGCCAGCTATCAAAAGCGCTTATGGCAATGGCTAGGACTCATGGGCATGCTATTAATGATTGCTCAAATACTCATTATGCGCTGGGGCTTACAGCCATTAAAACGACTGTCAACAGAGCTCACAGAACTACAAGAAAATAAAATACAAGCCCTCAGCAACAACTACCCTAAAGAAATCCAACCTGTTACCAAAAACTTTAATGGCATTTTAGATTATGAAAAGCAACAGCGAGAGCGCTATCGCAACACCATGGCAGATCTGGCTCATAGCCTTAAAACACCTTTAGCGGTTATCCAGAGCCAAATTGATACAGAAAACAAAAAAAATTTATCTATTCACGAACAAGTTGATCGCATCAATCAAATTATTAGCCACCAACTTAAACGTGCTGTTATTCGCGTCAATCAAAATGCGTTAGTTTCTCACACCGATAAAATCTCTGTTAAAGCCATGTTAAATCGCCTGATCAAAATATTAGATAAGGTGTATACAGACAAACATATTCAGTTTAACAATCTTGTTGATAACGATATTTTTTTCTACGGAGACGAGGCAGACTTGTTAGAAGTTCTAGGAAACCTGCTAGATAACGCCTGTAAATATGGTCAAGACGCCGTGACTATTACGGGCCACCACGAAACGAATGAGAATGACAAACGCTCCCTATTAGTCATTGGGATCAGTAACAATGGTCCTGGAATTCCTGAACAATTACAGAAGACTTTATTAAAACGTGGCGCAAGAGGGGATACCGCACAAGCAGGACAAGGTATTGGGTTAAGTGTCGCTGTCGACATCATCAGTAGCTATGGAGGGGGGCTTAGCGTCAAAAACAACCCAGCCCCCCCTCACCAAGATGGCGCATGTTTTTACATCCATTTTTCCCAGTAAATCCTAGACTTATTGGCTGCCTTGTATACTTTGATCTATGCTTAGATAGAGCTGAGGCAACATAAATAATACTGAAGGCAATATCATGAGCACTCCATATTCCGTTGATGAATTACTCGCTGACTTTGGGCTTAAGCCACAAGATGTCTATCTCCTAGACTTAGTCCCTTTAATTGAAATGATATGGGCCGATGGAGAAAATCAGAAAAGCGAGTTAAATCTACTTTACGACTATACTCTAAAGCACTTTACAGCACTCGATAAAAAAATGGGGGGAGAAGAAGTCCTTTCTATTGATGACGTCAATGATTTCCTTGACCGCTTTGCTCATCAACGCCCCGACCCAACACTGCTAAAATCCTTACGAGAAATAGTGCTCACTCAGCGCCAAGACCTAACCGAAGAAGAAAAAATCCAATCTTGCGATACCATGCTAGGCTACTGCCTGGATATCGCCGCTGCATGTGTACCAGATTACCCTTACAATCGCCATGAACGTATTATGGAAACCGAAAAACAACTGTTAAATGATTTAATGGCGGTTTTCAATATCTCTCCGACAGATAAGGTAAACCAATCATAAAAACAGCATGTTTTACAGTTTATCAAGAAAGCCTACGCCTCCCAAGGACCACATAAAATGCCGGATATCTGCTGCTCGCTCGAATTGATAGGAGGAAGGGTTCACAATACTATAGCGTTTAGGGTTAGGTAAAACACCCGCTAGCATAGAGGCTTGAAAAGCCGTCATTTGTGAGGGCTTTTTATTGTAAAATGTTTCTGTTGCCTGACCAATACCATAAATCCCTGGTCCGAATTCAACGACATTGACATAGAGCTCTAAAATACGCTCTTTACTTAAAAATATTTCTATCCATAAAGTCAACCAAGCTTCCACCCCTTTGCGAAATAAACTTCTACCTGACCATAAAAATAAATTTTTCGTCAACTGTTGAGAGATAGTGCTCGCTCCACGTCGCTTTGATCGTCGCTCTACCAGTGCTTTTTGCAGTGATTGAAAATCAAAACCAAAATGATCAGGAAATTTTTGATCTTCAGCGGCAATAATCGCCAATAAAATATGGGGAGAAACGTCGTCGTAGGATGTCCATTTCTCACGTAAATTCAAACCACCGGTATGACTATCACTCAAGGTAAAAGCCGTAATCGGAGGATTCAACCAACGCAAGGGCAAGGTTAACAAAACCGTCATCAGCATAACAAAACCCAATAACGATACAATAAACCTGAATAAACTTTTACTTTTCTTAGTCGGCACTCTCAGGCCCTAAGGGTTGGAAGAGTAAAATCAATTTTGGTAATAAGGTTAAAGAAGCCGTTATCGCGGCAAACATTGCCAGACCAGTTAACAAACCAAAATAAATCGACGGAATAAATTTTGATAAAGCAAGAATAGAAAAACCAACAATAACCGTAACCGATGTGTAATACATAGCCTTACCAATGGAACTATGAGCAGTATGCATGGCCGCGACATAATTCTTACTCTGCGCAAATTCTTCTCGATATCGATAAATATAATGTACCGCATCATCCACGCCGATACCCACTGCAATCGCTGCAATGGTTATCGTCATCATATCCAAAGGGATACCCGCCAGTCCCATACCCCCCAATACCACTAATGCGGCTAAAACATTGGGAATAAGCGCGATAAGTGATAATAAAATAGAGCGGAATAACACAAGGAACATCAGTAGAATACCGATAAAAACAGCCCCTATCGTTAAAATTTGAGAGCTAAACAAACTTTGTAACATGTTATTGTAAAGCACCAAGACCCCGGTCAAATGAACTTGATCGGCATCAAAACCTAGCGTATTGGTTAAATCAGTACGCACTTTTTCTAACAATTGATCCCGTCGTAGATTGATATCGGTTTCTTTAACACGCATTGCGATACGCGTTTGTTCTCTATCTTTTGCCAAATAAGGGTCAATTAAAAAGGACTTAATCTCTTCGGGTAAGGCTTGCCCCATTAAAGCTAACTCAAAATTGTTTAAACTTTTTCCATTTAAATCCCGCGCAACTTTATAAGACATTGCTAAAGACTGCACTTTACCCACTTCTGACAAACCATCCAAGTAGTCATGTACTGTTTCGATGCGTTCCATTCCCACTTGGGTAAACCAGTAATTATTCGTTAAATTATGACGGGAGGCATTCGCATTCGATGCGGTTTCTGTAGCGGAGAAAGGATCCTTTGCTGTGAAGGGATCTTCCTCTGCGAATGGGTCATCGCTACTCTCTACAGAAAACTCTTCCGATGCCGATACCACTAAGGAACTAGGCGCTGGTATAGCGGGAGTAAAAGGGTCTCCAGCAAAAGGATCATTATTAACGATTGAATCGTCAGAAAATTCATCACTCTCAATACTGACTGGCTTAGTGACCTCAGTATTTACCACCTTTTTCCGATCAAGAATAATATCCAAGGTAATGGTTCCACCCAGCTGTTGATCAATGACCAACATACCCTGATGAATTTCTGTAGAAGAATGAAAATAATCAATAAAGCGATTTTCCACTTCTAAACGGCTAACACCAATCACACTAAGCACAACAGCAAGCGTACTTAAAACAAGAATCAAGCCTCCACGCTTTTCCGTGAAGCGAGAAAAAATTAAGGTAAAAGCCGCCGACTTATCTTTATTTTCTGTTAAATGCACTTTAGGCAATAACAATAAGCCCGTGGGGATAACAATAAATGCAAACAGGAAAGCGACACATAAACCTATTGTCATCATCCACCCAAAATCAATCACTGGACGAATACCACTGACCACAAGAGAAATAAAAGCAACAATCGTAGTCAGCACGGTATAGAGACAAGGCTTAAACATAAATTGTAAAGTACTGCGCAAATTTTCTCGGATACCAAGGTCTGGACGGTCTACACACAACTCGCGATAACGCACAATTAAATGGATAGTTATCATCAAACAAATAATCAATAGCAAGGCCACAAAGTTAGACGAGATAACGGTTAACCGCCAATCGACAGCGGCAAGAAAGCCCAACATAGCGAATAGTGATAACACGCAGGTAACCAAAGGCAAACAAACTAATTGCCAACGCCGAAAGATAAAACTAAGAATAAGAATAATAAAAATAACAATGCTGCTACCAAAAACAACAATGTCACTCGCAATAAAGTCCACCATATCGGCGGTAATCATCGACACGCCACCCACAAAAATAGTGGCTTGCGATTTATAGCGAGCGACGATAGCCCGCACTTTTTCAACCCGCTGACGACTTTCTATCGTCGACTGAGTGCGATACTCTAAAAATGTTTTGGAAACCGCTTCAAGTTGTTGTCGTTCGTCCTCAGTTAAGCCTTCGGCATCACGTTTTTTACGTAAAGCATCCCGCTCACGCACTAATTCTATGTAATAGTTATCGGTTGCTAAGGTTAATAAAATCGCCGTAGTCTTACCGTCAGGACCTAAGAGCATATCCTTATAAATGGGACTCGCTAAAAATTCCTGTTTCGCCAAGGTATAATCAACGCCTTCGTCCAAGAGTGTTTTCACCCCTTTGGAGACCTCCGTTAAACTGACGGGGGGGCTATACAACAAAGGAACATCTAAAACAGAGTTGGCTCCGCTAATCCCTTCGATGGCTAACAGTTCATCACGCAGTGCTTTTAAATGCTGTAAGGTCTTATCATCAAATAAATCGCCGTTTGGCGTGTAGGTAATCACTAAAAAATCACCCGATTGATAGCGCTTACTCATTTCTCGGAAATAATCTAAATCCTTATCATATTCCAATGTTAAGGCATCAGAAGAAGCATCAATTTTCAGATTAGGCAACTGTGTCGCTAACAATATTACAAACACAATCAAACTCAATAATGTCACTGCTGGCTTTGTTAATACGCAGTAAAAATACGCCGCTCTTATTTTCGTTAACACCTTGGTCCCTTCTCCTTATCAATCTTCGCCCCAGCGTGGCAATATCTGTTGAGGTATCGCTAGCTGGTCCAATATACGTGCAACAATAAAATCAATTAAGTCATCAATGGTTTCAGGTTCCTGATACAAACCGGGACTCGCAGGCAAAATAACGGCTCCCATTTGCGTAAGCTTCAACATATTTTCTAGATGCACTTGCGAATAGGGCGTCTCTCTGGGCACCAGTATTAACTGTCGACGTTCTTTGAGTGCAACATCAGCGGCTCGTTCAATCAAGTTATTACTCGCACCGCTGGCAATCGCTGATAAGGTCCCTCCACTTGCAGGGCAAATCACCATAGAAGAAGGACTACTTGAGCCTGAAGCCACAGGCGCAAACCAATCGTCACGGCTGAACAAAGTAAGCTGACCTGGCTGGGCTTGATAGCGTTGCATCAAAGCAATTTGCTGCTGAGTTACATCTTGTACCGGCAATGATAAATCGGTCTCCGTTCGAATGACGACTTCGGCGGCACGCGATATCATCAAATAAACCTGACAATCCGCAGCAATAAGACACTCCAATAAGCGCAAAGCATATTGCGCTCCCGATGCACCAGTAATAGCCAACGTAATCGTACGTTCGAAACCATGGTTACTTAAATTATTGGTATGACGCAAAGGTAGCTCAGACATAAGTTTAAAACCTATTCTTCAGTTGTCGCTATTATTTTAACTGTTCAATTAAACGCTGATGGATACCTGCAAAGCCACCATTACTCATTACCACAATATGTGACGGTTTAGTCATAGCCAACTCACAGGCACGATCAATCATGTCATCGATAGCAATATGCACCTCAGCAGGTACTTCCGTCTTTTCTATCACGGCCTGAATGTTCCAATGAATATCAGGGGGACTGAACCATAGAATATGGTTAGCTTGTCGGCAGGCCTCTGCCAGCGACGATTCATGCATGCCCATGCGCATGGTATTCGATCGAGGTTCAATCAAAACAACAATATTCTCATCGCCCACTTTTGCCCTTAAACCTTCAATGGTTGTAGCGATTGCCGTTGGGTGATGGGCAAAATCATCATAAACACGAATATCATTCTCGTCATACAAACATTCCATACGCCGCTTCACGCCGCCAAATTCCGCCAATGCCGCTGCGGCAATTTCAGGACTTACACCGACATGCTTGGCTGCCGCAATAGCAACAAGCGCATTCGCCACATTGTGTTGCCCTAATTGGGACCAGCTGACTTCAGCAACTGACTCACCATCAAAACAAACAGTAAAAACAGAGCCATCGCTTTCTTTTAGATCCGCAGACCAACCTTGCTTAGAAGGTAATAAACTGACAAGTTGTCGAGGCGTCCAACAACCACGTTCAATCACCTCTTCAATGGCCGAAGTTGCCGCAGGAGAAATAATGACACCGTTATTAGGGATCGTGCGCACGAGATGGTGAAACTGCGTTTGAATAGCGCCTAGATCACTAAAAATATCACCATGATCAAATTCAAGATTATTGATAATTAGGGTACGTGGGGTGTAGTGAACGAATTTAGAGCGTTTATCAAAAAATGCACTGTCGTATTCATCGGCTTCGATCACAAAGAAAGGTGTGCTCCCTAAGCGCGCCGAAACCGAAAAGTTGAGGGGAACACCTCCGATGAGATACCCCGGCGACATATTTGCATATTCCAATATCCAAGCAAGCATACTACTTGTCGTCGTCTTTCCATGAGTTCCCGATACCGCTAATACCCATTTCCCTTGCAGCACATGATCGCGCAACCATTGAGGACCAGAGGTGTAGGGTAAACCACGGTCCAATATCGCTTCCACCAGCGGGTTACCCCGACTCATGGCATTACCAATAACGATTAAATCTGGATTTAAATCGAGCTGCTCAGGGTCATAACCCTCAATCAACTCTATACCCGCCGACGTTAATTGAGTACTCATGGGGGGGTAGACATTGGCATCACAACCCGTGACCCGGTAGCCCTGCGCTATCGCCAACTGAGCCAAACTGCCCATAAAGGTACCGCAAATACCAAGAATATGAATGTGTTGCATAAACGAAAAAAGCCACTTGCCCAAAAACGAGCAACCTTACCATGAAAACTCTTAAAGCTCACAGAGAATATCCATCTCTGTGAGACACTTAAAAAATAACATGTGAACATATTGCTAAACCAAACTGCTCTAACGGGTACAGGCAGGCTATAAGCCAAAGCACTTTTCCCGTATCATTAGCGTCTTTTGATCCCCAGCTAATTAGGACCTTACTTCATGGCTAAGAAAAATGCCTTTTATGCCCAATCCGGCGGCGTAACTGCAGTAATTAATGCCTCGGCATGCGGCGTAATTGAAACTGCTCGTCAACATAAGAAACAGATAGGAAAGCTCTACGCAGGCCATAATGGCATTATCGGCGCACTCTGCGAAGAACTTATTGATACCAGTAAAGAAAGTGCTAAAACCATCGCTGCTCTCAAACACACCCCTGCAGGCGCTTTCGGCTCCTGCCGCTACAAACTCAAAAGTCTTGAGCAAAACAAAGCGGAATATGAGCGCCTTATCGAAGTATTTAAGGCACATAATATTGGCTACTTTTTCTATAACGGTGGTGGCGACTCAGCTGACACTTGTTTAAAGATTTCCCAGCTCTCAGAAAAAACGGGCTACCCCATCCAGGCTATCCACGTACCCAAAACCGTCGACAACGACTTACCGATTACTGATAACTCCCCTGGTTTCGGCTCTGTTGCCAAATATGTAGCAGTTTCCACCAAGGAAGCGGCTTTAGATGTTGCCTCTATGTGCGCGACCTCTACCAAGGTTTTCATCTTAGAAGTGATGGGGCGTCATGCAGGCTGGATTGCCGCAGCCAGCGGTCTTGCCGCAGAGAAAGAAGGCGATGCTCCCCATATTATCTTGTTCCCAGAAATCGCCTTTGATAAAGAAAAGTTTTTAAAACGCGTTGATAAAACCGTGAAAAAATACGGTTACTGTGTGATTGTCGCTTCCGAAGGTGCTCAATATAAAGATGGCACTTTCCTCGCTGACGCAGGCAATACCGATGCCTTTGGACATAAACAATTGGGAGGGGTTGCACCCACCCTAGCAACCATGGTGAAAGATTCTCTTGGTTATAAATACCATTGGGCCTTGGCGGATTATCTACAACGCGCAGCACGGCATATCGCTTCAGCTACGGATGTTGAACAAGCTTATGCAGTTGGCCAAGCAGCCGTAGAAATGGCCGTAGCTGGAAAAAATGCCGTAATGCCAGCCATTATTCGCGGAAAAGGTAAGCGCTACAGCTGGAAGATCGAAGAGGCTCCACTAGCTGATGTCGCCAATGTCGAAAAAATGATGCCTCTCAGTTACATTAGCAAGGATGGTTTTGGTATTAGTGAGCAAGGGCGCGACTACTTAGCACCACTTATTCAAGGTGAAGACTATCCCCCTTATGGAAAAAATGGCCTACCTGACTATGCGGTATTGAAAAAAGTTTTTGTGCCAAAAAAACTAAAGAAATCTTTTAAAGTATAAGAAGCCTCTCTAAACAAAAAAGGGCAGCGGAAGAGCTGCCCTTTTCAATTCAGAATATACAAATACTGATTACTCTTGAATCACCCCATCAATCACCGCTGGATCATCAGTTACTACCGGCATATCGCCGATATCCGCTGAGCCAACTGTCGCCGTAGGCACCGCTGCTGCGGGATCATTTAACACCAACGATGAACACTGGCCAGCGGCCTCTGCCATTTTCTGCTCGATCTCACGAGCTTTGATGACGTAAGCACCGCCGGGTCCCATTGAAACGCCATCGTCAATATTGAATCGCGGATACCAACGGTCGCCCCCTACATTGGCAAAGGGAATACCACCAAGGTCGCCATTACCGCCATAGTGAATCAGGTAGGTTTGTCCATCAAACTCACCCGCATCGCCACTGCGATCATTCGCATCAAGGTGTTGATAGGTAAATTCCAGCGGTTTTTCAAAGGTCACTATCTCGTCACTTTCACTTAAAGCAACCGATAGCTGGTTCCAATGATTCAAACCCGTTTCCCAAGTGTAAAACGTGGTAACAACTTCTGGGTTATACACGTCCCATGGGTTGGTTAAGGTCGCAGCAACATCTGTGGTGACCATTGCACCTGACATAAGCCCCCAACTATGAGGAGAATTTAACTCTTCTAGTTGAGTAGTGCTTAGGCCATCAGCGTATTTCACAGGCTCTGAATTACTCGCACGTACTAGCGTTAATGCATTACTACCAGAGTTTGCAAACGTGAACTGCATACCTTCGCCCAAGTTAGTCGCATTGGTTGAGTAGGGACTGCCGGCCCCTTCGAAGGCATTAAGATCATCAGCGCTTAGCGTACCGATAGGGCAGCGCTCATAACACACTAGAGTGGCAGGACCCGATTCAAGCAATTCGCCACTACCGGTTTCACTACCATTGACAAACTCTTGTGCGAAGAAAGTAATGGCATCATCACCTTGCAAGTATTGAACGTTACCCCCCAACTGCTGGGAAAACATATTCAACACTTCATTTGCATCTAATGTAATGAGACTGGGAGAAATGGAAGTCAATTCAGGACCATTTTCTCCCCATGCCTGGCCGCCAACGCGATAAAAACCATCAGCTCCCACAGCATCGTCGTTAACCGTCATATAATTTACCACCCATTGATCGTAGCCATTTTCAAATGCGGAGCCATCCCACAAATAAAAAGTAATGCCACGAGCATTCGTCAACGCGATAGAGTCAACGGTGTTTTTAATCAGCCGACCTGGGGCGGTAACAATACTGTAGTTGACATCCGTACCGTCCTGATTAACGACAATAGTATCGCCACTGCTCAAGGCGCCCTCTTCTTCTGTCCATAAACCGTGATAGCCAATGTAACCATAGGAGTCGGGTTGACTGTCATCATCGCTGTCATACTTAAAGGGTAAACCAGAGTTAATGGAAACTCGCTCACCAGTATCCACATCATAGAGGTCGTAGCGCCAAACCGCTTCGTTGAAACTGGTTCGACTTAAACAAGTACCTGAGTTATCACCCTCTTTATAGGGCAAATCTTCGATAGAAGTGTCGTTTTGAATCAAGACATTATTGGCGTTATAGGAAAGTGCATAAGCACCGCCACCAAAAGCCCCCCTATCCATGGCGGTAACCGCAACACCTGTGGTTTTATCATCGCTCATTACCACACTGGCGCGTTGCGTAAAGGTTTCTGAGTCACGCTCTGAGCTTTCGAAAAGAGTAAAACCAATAAAACCATCCAGAACGTCTACGGTGCGTACTTCACCCCCCCCCATCTGGTTGTTATCATCAAAATTATCGTAAAAATCAAAGTTAAAGGTAAAACGGCCAAAAGGATTGGTCTCACTGGCACCTTCGCGAATAACAGCTTTAAATTTGATGGCCTGCTCTTCATCATCGCCTTCACCTGCATCGGGCATCCATACAGAAACAACCAATGGTGATGTCTCCGTTTCGCGCACAGCATTCACCACGACTTCCATATACGAGACAGCATTTGAAGCCCCTTCCGACTGACCACCCGAACCACTACTATCGTTATTGCCGCCTTCATTGAAGCAACGAGAATCATTTGCCAATACAACATAAGGTCCTGCATTAACAAACTCATTTGCTCTAAATTGTTCGGTAAAGCAAAGAATACTGTTAACGAGCTCGATAGGTTCAAGGGCCTCGTTCCAAATATGAAAGTTTTGTTCATCACTCGTATAGTCGGTTTCTGGATCATCAAAACGATAAGCTAAACCACGAGATAACGCACGAGGAAGAGGTGCTAAGCGTTCGCTATCACCACTGTTACTGGTCACCACTTCAAGCTGGGCTGGCAACTTCAAACTTTCATTCGATCCGGTAACGACATCACTATCGGTATCCGAATCACTGGAGCTACTAGAGCCACTACTACATGCCTGCAATACAACCATTGCGAGCAAACAACACCACTTAACGAGCTTATTCATCATCAATTTTCTCCAATACTGCAAATAAAAGAAAAAGGCTAGAAACATACCTTTTGCTGACCACTAATTATTCAGTGTAAGAAAGATTGATATATCCGTTAGATTAATTATCTATTAAATTCAGATTTATATTCTCTCGCTTTTACCCCTTATCAAACCCCACAAACATGTGAAAGAAGTTTTCAACATTAAAAACTTCTTTCATATCAAAAAATAATTAGCCTTTATTTTTTATAAAATTTTTATTTTTAGCTATTCTATTTACTATCTTTACTTTAGAAACTGTTTATGAGTGCCTACGCTAGCCATATAACCAATTTGCAGAAAAAAACCACCATTGTTGCATCTGAAGATATATTCAGCGAGAAAGGTGTTCTTCTGGCAAAGTCAGGCGTCGAGCTAAATCAAAAGACTTGCCAAAGTATTCTTAAGTTTAAATTGCTTAAACCCCTTGAAAACTCCATTGCTATTGCAGACCAACTTCAAGCAAAAGATATTCTTGACAAAATCAGTCAGCTAATTCAAGAAAATAGTTACCTAAATAATTTAAATAACAAAATTGATAACCGTAGTATTTTAGAAAAATGCTGTTCACGCCTAAAAGATTTCCCTCTACTACTACAAAAATTAACGGTATTAGATATGGAATTAAGTGAAGTATTTAAACAATCAATACTATCGGGATACTTAGCTTGCCTAGCAGGAATACTTGATGGTGATACAGAGTCACTAATCGGAGAAAAATTTTTAGCAGCCATTGTTCATGACATTGGTTTCCTACACATTAGTAGAGATATTTTATTAAAAAAAGAAGCTCTGACTCCCGAAGAGTGGCGAAATGTACAATCCCACCCCATTATTGCCTATGAAATTTTAAAAGCGATTCCTAATTTTCCAAAAGCCAGTGCAGTTGCCGTACTAGAGCACCATGAAAATTTAGACGGGTCGGGATATCCGCGAGCCAAGACAGAAGAAAAACTGGGCAGCATGGGACAGCTCATTAGCTTATTGGATAATGTTATCGTTATTTTTCAAAAGAAGTTTAAACCGTTAAAACGCAGTCCAAACGGCATTATTCCACTGTTACAAATCAATATGCACTCGTACCCATCGAGTATTGTTTCTACGATTTTTCGGCTATTAAAAAGTACACCACCATCAGAAAAAGAAACGTCTGACACCAATATTATTAGAGAATTGATCCAACATGTAGAAGAGCAACAAAACTACATTGAAACCATTGTAAAATCTATACAATCCGCGAATGAAGCTATCGGTTATCAACATAAAAATGAAAAGCTTTTTTCGGTGCAAAAGATAGCGGTTAATATTTTCAATATTATCAATAGTGCAGGGTTAGGGCATGACAATATTGATTGGCTGGAACAGTTGGAAAGAGATGAAAAGCACCAAGCCCTTTATTCTGAAGTAGAAGATACCCGTCTTATTCAGGGAGAGATTATTTTCCAGCTACAATCCTATCAAAAAGCTGCTGGTGTTTTCATTAATAAAAATCCCAACAATCCCCCTAGCAAACATTTACAACGAACTATCGATACCTTCTCCAAAACACCGCGCCCACTCGAAAGTAAAACGCTACAAAGCTACTGGAAAAAACTCGCCTCATAAAAAAACCTGCTATGCGCAGGTTTTTGTAAATAAAAGTAGAGACAAGGCTAAAGGCTATCTATCCAAGCAAAGGCGCAATAACTAAACTCACTATCGCCATTACATTGATAAGAATATTCATGGAAGGGCCGGAGGTATCTTTAAACGGATCACCAACGGTATCACCAACAACAGTCGCTTTATGCACTTCTGAGCCCTTGCCGCCAAAATTGCCTTTTTCAACATGCTTTTTCGCATTGTCCCAAGCACCTCCGGCATTGGCCATCATCAAGGCCATTAGCACACAGCTAATCAAGGCTCCACCCAATAATCCTCCTAGTGCTTCTGGACCAAATGCAAAGCCAACTAGCACGGGAGAAACGACTGCTAGCACACCCGGTAAGACCATTTTTTTCAGTGCCGCTTGCGTGGCGATATCGACACAACGGGCACTATCGGGTTTTGCCGTCCCTTCCATAAGACCAGGGATCTCTTTAAATTGCCGACGAATTTCCTTGATCATATCAAAGGCGGCATCACCGACAGCACGCATCGTAATAGCACTCACAAGGAAAGGAAAAATCCCCCCCATAAACATTCCCATCAACACTAAAGGATTGCTAATATCCAAGCTTAGAGCACGGCCACTATTATTGGAAACCGTCTCGATATAAGCAGCGATGATCGCCAATGCAGCTAAACCCGCCGCACCAATGGCAAAGCCTTTGCCAATTGCCGCCGTGGTATTACCCACCTCATCCAAGCCATCGGTAATTTCGCGGACATCCTCGCCCAACCCTGCCATTTCGGCAATACCACCCGCATTGTCTGCGATCGGACCATAAGCATCGATAGCCATAGTAATGCCCACCGTGGATAGCATACCAACAGCGGCAATACCCACGCCATAAACTCCAACACCGAGCGTGTAAGTAATAAAAATAATCGCGGCAATGACCAGTACAGGAATAACAACAGACTCCATTCCGACAGCCAAGCCTGCAATCATCACCGTAGCCGAACCGGTCTCGCCGGACTTGGCAATATCCCGCACTGGCTTACCTCCGGTGTAATACTCAGTCACCAAGCCAATCAGAATGCCGCCAATTGCACCGGAAATAACACACCACCAAACGGCACTTGCAATATTTAAGCACGATAGTACAAACCACGCGGCAAGAATAAAAACAATGGTGGCACCAATCGTTCCCATACGTAAAGCCACATCCGGTTTTTTAGCGGAGAATAGACGAACAAAAACAATTCCTAAAATTGAACAGAGTAAACCCGTAGAAGCTAATGCTAAGGGAGCCACCATTAGAGACTTTTGAGCACCTAATGCATCGAGAGTAATGGCCGATGCTATCGCAATAGTGGCAATCATTGAGCCACAATAAGACTCAAAAATATCCGAACCCATACCCGCCACATCACCAACATTGTCCCCCACGTTATCAGCGATTACACCTGGGTTGCGAGGATCATCTTCGGGGATACCTGCTTCCAACTTTCCAACTAAGTCAGCGCCAACATCTGCGCTCTTGGTAAAAATACCACCGCCCACACGGGAGAAAAGCGCCACCACTGAGGCACCCATACCAAATCCGTGTATGGCTTCAACATGCTCATTATTGGCACCAAAAAAGTAATACAGCAGACCCAAGCCCAGCAAGCCCATTGAGGCAACGGCAAGCCCCATAATAGAGCCACCATAAAAAGCGACAGTTAATGCGCTGGCAGCCCCTTTTTCGACGGCCGCAACCGTAGTGCGAACATTCGCTTTAGTGGCGGTATACATACCGATATACCCAGCAATAGAAGAACAGAGTGCACCAGAAACAAAAGCAACGGGGGCATGCCAAGAATCAAAACCAATAAACAGGAGTATGGTAATTAATCCAGCAAACACCGCTAAAACGCTGTATTCACGGCGCATAAAAACCATAGCGCCTTCATGGATAGCATCGGCTATTTCTGCGACTGTTCCCTCACCAGGAGAAAACCTGATGACCATTTGATAAATAATTAACGCAACAACAAGACCAACAACACCGAGAATCGGTGGTAATAATAATGAATCCATAACAACCTCTGATTTATTTTTATTCTAAGGCCCAATGAATCTGGGATGTTATACCGCGACCACAACATGATAAGCGAGCATCAGCTACAAATAGCGGAATGCTGCTTCATTCTATGCGAGGGATCAACTTACAGCAACCACGGGCCTTGGGCAATATGAAATGAACTATCAATAAGGCTTTAGACTGCGGTTTCTAGAATAATAATATGTTAGAATCCCGCGCCGTAGCGCTGATTGACCGGACCAGATAGATATATACTGTGGTTCAATTAGCCCAAACGTTTTTTCTTCCAATCCAACCAAAGTTAATTATTATGAGCTTGAACGATATTCCTGCAGGTAAAAACGTGCCTGACGAAATCAATGTTATCATCGAAATTCCCCTAAACGGTGAACCCGTAAAATACGAAGTCGATAAAGAGAGTGGCGCTCTATTTGTCGACCGCATCTTAGGTACTGCGATGCATTACCCTTGTAACTATGGATATATCAATAACACCCTTTGCGGTGATGGTGACCCTGCTGATGTCATGGTTATTACCCGCTTTGGCCTTATTCCAGGCTCTGTTGTTCGCTGTCGTCCTGTTGGCGTGTTAAAAATGACAGATGAGTCTGGTGAAGACTCAAAAATATTGGCAGTACCCACTGAAAAAATCAGTCAGATGAATAAGAAAATTCAAAAGCTTGAAGATGTACCTGAGTTATTACTCAAGCGTATTGCCCATTTCTTTGAACACTACAAAGACCTTGAAGAAGGCAAGTGGGTTAAAGTTCAAGGCTGGGAAGATGAAAATGCCGCAAAACAAGAAGTGTTAGCAGCCGTTGAAATGTATAATCAACAAAAATAAATTTTCCTAAAAAACCATAGTGTGTTGAACACACTATGGTTTTTTCTTTTAAGAAATTCGACAAAATAATTGCAGAGGTATTCTTTAGAGCGAATAAAAGAATGCAACACCAAGCAGCCCTAATAAAAATAACACCTTTAACACACTCCACCGCAACACAAATAATAATACAGCACCAATCAGCGCCAAAAACACAGCGGCCCAATCTATCGATGCCCATTGAGGCTGCCACAGTATCAACCAACCCATCTGTTGAGATTTAACATCTGCAAAAAAAACATGTAACGCAAACCAAATTGATAAATTCAGTATCACGCCAACGACCGCTGCGGTAATCCCAGCTAACACCTGCTGTAAACGTGGCTGGCTAGCAATCCAGTCAATATAAGGTGCCCCTACAAAAATCCAGATAAAACAGGGAACAAAGGTTGCCCAAAGACTAGCGATTGCCCCTAAGAGACCAAGCACTAAACCACCCTGATGATATGCCGATAAATAGCCCACAAATTCTGTCACTAAAATAAGCGGCCCGGGTGTGGTTTCAGCCAAACCCAAACCATCCAACATTTCATTAGCGTTAAGCCATTGGTAATTGGTTACAACATCTTGCCCCATATAAGACAATACGGAGTAAGCCCCCCCAAAAGTCACCACGGCTAATTTTGAAAAAAATAAACTAATATCAGCAAGAATGGGCTCTGCCGATACCTGTACGAGTAAAAATAAGGGCGCAGCCCAAATAAGTACGCCGACTAACATCGTTAACACGCTACGCCAAGGCGAACAAATATTACTTGGAGAATTTTCTATTGGCGATGTTTTGTTAGAAATAAAAAAACCAAATACAGCAGCAATAACAATAATGAGAGGATAAGGCAATGCAAAAAAGAAAATGGCAATAAAAGCCAGCAAAGCAATGCCCCAGTGTTGTGGCTCACGCAAAGCGCGTTTCAATAATCGTCTCAGTGCATCAATCACAATAATAACAACCGCTGCTTTTACACCAAGAAAAATTGCGCTGATAAATGGCTGTGAACTAAAAATAGAATAGCTAATAGCAAGGCATAAAATAATCATTGCACCCGGCAAAATAAATAATAAACCTGCCATTAAACCACCGAATACGCCATGTAAACGCCAGCCGACATAAGTTGCTAGCTGCATGGCTTCGGGGCCAGGCAATAGCATGCAAAAATTCAGGGCGCTCAAATATTGTTTTTCACTAAGCCATTTTTTTTCTTCGACAAATTCGCGATACATCAATGCAATTTGGGCCGCAGGTCCGCCGAAAGAAATACAACCTATTTTAAGCCACAAGCTTAAACACTCTACAAGAGATGGATGCGTGGGCTCATTACTTTCTTTTGAGATTATTATTTTCATTCAATTAAAACCCCCTTAATGCTCATGAGATTCATCTTGAGCATCACGCAACCAGCAATAAAGCGCATCATAAAACAGTAAACCTGCCTCTATTTGCATCAGATCATCTCTAAACAACCTTGATAAGCCTAAGGACATCGCCAATAGACCCGAAGATTCTGCGGATAAATTAAGTTGTCCGGTATCTGCTGAACGGACGATAGCAGCCAATTGTTTCAACTCAATACTATTTAAATGTAAGTCATCCAATATAACATCGAAGGTACATAACTCATTTCTATGAGACCAATGCCCACCATCAACATCAAAGGGCGTTGCAGAAAACTTTTCGGCTACACTCAATACCTCTGAACGAGCAACAAATAAAAACTTAGCTTGTGGATCAATAAAACGCCGAATCAACCAAGCACAAGCGACGCGGTCAACTTTCGGGCGCTGTTTAGTCACCCACAAGGTGCTCTGTCTGCGATTCAAGCGCTCCAGGTTGAAAGCAGATAATCGCTCTATTGCTAACACTGGCTGCTGTGCGGCCTGCCAAGCCAGAGTACCACCTTCAAGATACTCGGCTTTAATACCTTGAGTACGCAATAAAGCAGCGGCTCCCTGACTCAATTTCAAGCCCTTTTGACAGACAAGCACAACCGATTTATCTATCAATTCAGGAAGTAATGTCTCTATTTCAGTATGAGTACAGCGAAAAGAGGTAGGGATTAAGTAAGGATCATCATTCACGTCTGCATCAATGCGAACATCAATAATAATTGGAGAGTGAGGCAGACCGATTAAACGGGAGAGTTGTAATATGGTTATAGCATTGAAAGACGACATAAGAACACCCTTTAAGAAGCGTTTATACGAATAATTTTTTGTCCCAATACGGGTTTACCCCTCAAGGGGGTACCAAGGAAAATCGTACTCAATCGGTTACCAATTCGCTTGAAGCGAATTTGAGCAGCTTTTGCTGACCCGAAAGGGCGAAGCACAGGAAGTGCGGAGTATTTATTTAACATAAACTCCCTCTTTGGACTCACACCTTCTATGGTGTTCGGCCTGACGGCCATCCAAAGATGTCTAAACCTGTTCCTACAAGTTTGTCGTGCGATTTTTCCTTGTCTTAGAACAAAACCTTTATCCGTATAAAAGGCCTCTTTACATAATATTGAAGGATGCGAATCTTGGGCTGTCGCCTCACGGGGTGTTCGCTTACAACCCCTAAAGAAGTAGAGTAATTTACTCTCAGAAAAACTGCAAAACTCTTTTTTAGAAATAACTTATAGATTTTTCGGTTAGATTAGTAGAGCCGCCGAATACGGCTCTACTATCAAATAGAGGGGACCTTTAAAATTATTCGGCGTTATTTTTTAACTTATTCAAAAAATCTTTACCGGACTCTAACGCATCATTTGCAGCATCACCAACATCCACTGACAATAAGCCTTCATACATTTGCCGCATATCTTTTACTTGTTCTATTTCATATAAGGCATCGTAAAAACCTTCATCTTTTAGGCGCTGATTAATTAACTTCGCAACGGTAAGACTAATGGCGGTTGAACTAAAATACTTCTCTAATAAATTTTTATCGGGGTTATCCATAGTATCAGCCAATAACGATAAATCCTGTTTCGTTCTTTCATCTAGCAACTGACTATCTTTTGCTTTTCTCAGCTGCTGCGCTGAAGCATTGAGATCACCCTGTTTGTAATAAAGACTGGCCTTAAGCAAAGCGATATCGGCTTCTGGAGCCCCCATATCTACCACCGCATCTACTGCAAATTGTTGCTGACGAAATGCTTCTGCATCATCGCCTATCTTGGAAAAACAATTGGCTGTCTCGATATGTGCAGTTATGCGTGCCACACCTGGAAATAATTCTAGCGCCGCAGGCAATAAAGTCACGGGAATGATTAGCGGAGCCGCTTGCGGTGCATGAGCCAAAGCCCGACCTAAAGCTGGGGATTTTAATAATGTTTCAGCCAGCGCTTTGGCGTCGACTTGATCCAATGTCTTTCCACGCAGTACTTCTGTATGCTGCAACGCAAAGTCACAATATTCATTGCGAGCAAAAGTACTTGCTTGCAGACTACGGATAAAGAGATTAAAAAATTCTTTCTCAAATTGAGCATCACCTGCCATCCAAGCTTCATACAGCATGGTTTTTTGAGGAATCGGCACAGGAATAGAAGGGTGTATTTTCAGTGCAAATAAAACTGCTAAGGTAATTGCGTGATCTTGCTCTACAGTAAGGGGGAGCTTGTCAGGCATGTTCTCTTTATAGACGACATGAGCCAAAAATTGAAAATCAGAATTTCGCCCTTTCGCTACCTCTTGTTTACCAAACTCTTTCGCACTATAGGCCACCTTGGCAAGCTGTCCCAACTCCACGAGTGTAAAGTCACTGGATTTCCCTCTCAGGCGCCTGGCTTCAACCGAATCATAAATCGCATGGAGTGTTTCTTGGGCCTCTGCAATTTTTGGGTCATTATCTGGGTTGGCAACAACCACCTTTAACCCCGTCGTTAAATGAACAGAAGCAGAATTGATATCTTCGAGAATGCGCTCTTCATCGGATTTGCGCTCACATCCTAAAATGCTCAAGATAACTAAGGGGATGATTAAATAGATGATTGAATGACGTGTTAGCATTCCATTACCTCCTTTCCATACAGTAGATTTAGGGATCTTAATAAGAGAACTATTCTGCCTACATACGATAGTGACGTCAACCAATGGGATTTTCAGCCCCATCTAAGAATTACTATCATCTTTATTATTTATCAACGTTAAATGGCTAATATCCACCTCTACAGGCTTAACCTTTTTTCTTTCTTCATCACGAATCAAATTACCATTATTTTCCGCAAGTGTAATGGTATCAGTATCAATATTTAATTGTTCTACGATTTTTTTTTCTGTCTCTTTTAACAAGGCTTCACCGTGAGCCGTTAAGTCCCAGTTAAGCGAGTCGATATCAATGGGGGGTTCTGGATCAGTTGAGCGTTCACTCTCATTTAAAAGATTGCCCTCTTGCGCTTTTACTTGAATATGATCTGTGTTTATAGGCATCGGCTCAGAAACCAATTTCTTATCCTGCAACAGGCTACCTGTCGGTTTTAATTCCCATGACTGGAAATTTTTATTGCCAGTGGTTTCAGCACTGCCTTCTCTCGAAGACATCACATCTTTTTTGGAAACTGAGGAATTATTAGTTGTAACAGACGCTTTTGTTGCAGATGAGGATTCGAGGCTAACAATAACACCCGCTTGCTTTAAGATGGTTTGATACTTCTCAGCTTCTGTTTTTGATAAATTCGTTTTAAGCGGGACAGGCTTTCCTGTAAAGAGCGCATCGATACGTTCATCACTGGTCTTGAAGATTTTTTTTAGTTTTTGCTTAACATCCAGTAAGTTTTCACCAATGACAATATCGCCACGAAAAACAACGGAAAAGCCTGCATCGGTCATTTTTATTCTCTGTTCTTTTTTTGGGTAAGCTGACCACTTACGTGTAGATAGCTACCTTTATTTTTAAATCAATCTATGAATCAATGTTATGATTCATATCCAAAGAAGGCATATTGCTAGACGCTTTACCTACCACTCTGGCTGGCACGCCAGCAACGGTGGCATGAGCAGCAACATTCTCCAGCACGACACTACCTGCTCCAACTTTTGCGCCCTCTCCCACTTCGATATTGCCCAATATTTTTGCTCCCGCACTCAACAATACACCACGACGGATTTTAGGATGCCGGTCACCCCCTAATGCACCAGAACCACCGAGAGTCACTCCGTGGAGAATGGATACGTCGTTTTCAATCACCGATGTTTCGCCAACCACTAACCCTGTCGCATGATCTAGCATAATGCCCGAGCCCAATACCGCCGCAGGATGAATATCCACATCAAAGAGAGCGGCAATGCGATGCTGAAAATACAGCGCCAAGAGTTGTCGATTTTGATTCCACAGCCAATGGGCAATACGATAAGACTGTATAGCGTGGAAACCTTTAAAGTATAGCAGCGGGATGACATATTGGTCACAGGCGGCATCACGCGTGTAATGTGCCAACAAATCATTCAGCATCTGCTCTATTAATGTGGGTTGCTGCTCAAAGGCTTGATGAAAAACAGACTGAATAGTCATGGCGGGAATCGTTTTGCAACCGAGCAAACTAGCCAGATAAAAGCTAATAGATTCCTTAAAACTCTCATGATTTAAGACATTGCTGTGAAAAAAACTGGCCATCACAGGCTGAGACCGGCTGGCAGCCAAAGCTTCTACCGTAATAGCTCGCCACACCTCCATCTGACGATTTTTTTCTTGATCAATGGTGTGAACGGTTGTCGATGCTGAGCCCTGAGTCATAATAAATATATATTGCCAACGAAGTAACAGGACTATACAGCATACTAGGGATGAATCGAATGATGGATATATTTTTTGTATAGGCTATCGAGATGCTCAAGAACCGTATCTTTTTCCAAAAGATCACTGCCTCTGATCAACTCAGCCACACTGTCAAGCGACCACTCCTGTTGAAACTGTTCTGCTAATGGCCGATAACTTAAATGCCAAGGCTCAGGTATGACGCCGCCTCGATCACATAGATAAGGAAAGAAAAAGTCGGGGCTTTGATCTTGCTGAAGATAGCGGTGCAACCACTCCATCATAGGAGCAAAGGGTCCGCCATCCGTATATTCAGAAGGAATAAGTTGTAACTGATAAGAATCGGGGATGGCAGCACTATCATAAATATCCATATCCGTTCCCCAATGGTGGCGAGATGTTCCCGGCAAGGCAGACCAGCGCATGACACGTTCAACACGTTCTAGAGGACTAAGGGCGGCAATATCAAGAACCGAACCTTGGTCATCTAACACGGGACGAGAGCCGGATAATTTAGCATTCCAAATCAAAGACTGCCGCTCAAAGCTCCTAAATCCGCTCGCTAAAGCTAGAGCAAAGCCTTCTTTCTTAGCCGCAGCCACCAACTGAGACCATGGCTCAACTAGCTTATAATGTAATGCAATGTGCCCTTCTATCGCACACACATGCTCATCGTTACATCCACAGAGAATATTTAGCAAAATACTGGCACCATTTTCTTCGTTTTACGACTAAGTCCTCATAAAGGAGCATTAAATAAGCGAATAAGTACTTTTCACCGTTATTTCAAAAATGTATAGTTGCTTTTCAGTCAATTTATTTTTTAGATCAACCTAGCAAATCTTATTACTCTTTTACTGCAAAGCGAAAAGATGCAAGTTCATAAACGCTAGGTGGCGTTTTATCAAACATTCAGGTCGACAGCGATTCAATTTTTCTAGCTCAATGTATGCGGCAAAAAGAATTAATCGCTTCAGTATCAACCTAACGATAAAAATAATAATTTAGGATTAGGCATCATGACCAAATCAAACAAAGAGAATGACGAGCTTCTCAACTTAAAAAACCTTGGCGCAGCATCTGTAAATATCTTACATGCTGTAGGTATTAATAGCTATGCAGACCTACAAGAAGCAGGGCCAGTCGCTGTTTACCAGCGGATTAAAGAGCGCGACATTCATGTTTCTAAAGTCATGCTTTACGCGCTTCAAGGAGCTTTGATCAATACCCACTGGAATAACCTTGAGCCCGACTTAAAAAACAAGTTATTGCAAGAAGCTGGGGAAATTTAACACTACAAATTCTCACTATGCTATACCGTTAAATTATCAATAGGGACTATTGAATTTTGGACCAGCGGACACATCATAAAGACTGGTAAATCCACCTTGCTTTTATTTCTTTTGGAGCTGTTATTTTATGATGCGTATAGGCTTATTTCTTCTCACCAATTTAGCCGTATTATTCATTGCGAGTATTACGCTACAACTACTGGGGGTGGAACACTATCTCCAAGGCTCAGGCCTAAACTTAACTAGTTTATTAATTTTCTGTGCTATTTTTGGATTCAGCGGATCACTCATTTCCTTGTTTATCTCAAAGTGGATGGCCAAAAAAACCACTGGGACCAAAATTATTGATACCCCACGCACTGCCGAAGAACGCTGGCTAGTTGAAACCACACGCGAACTGGCTGAAAAAGCAGGAATAGCGATGCCGGAAGTAGGTATTTTCCCTGCCCCGGAATCCAACGCTTTTGCTACGGGCTGGAATAGAAATGATGCCTTGGTAGCCGTGAGCCAGGGACTATTACAGCGCTTTGACCGCAATGAAGTACGCGCGGTTCTCGCACACGAAATTGGCCACGTAGCCAACGGTGACATGGTGACCCTAAGCCTGATTCAAGGGGTGGTAAATACCTTTGTTATGTTCTTTGCTCGCATCATTGGCCATACGGTTGATAAAGTTGTTTTTAAAAACGAACGTGGGCACGGTATCGGTTTTTATATCACAACATTTATTGCAGAAATGGTTTTAGCCGTTCTGGCCAGTATAATTGTGATGAAGTTTTCGCGTTACCGTGAGTATCGCGCAGATGCTGCCGGAGCCAGACTAGCCGACAGAAGTTCTATGATTGCGGCATTAAATCGTTTACTGCAAGAACAAAAGGCTCACATGCCATCGTCAATGCCAGACACTATGACAGCCTTTGGTATTAGCAGTGGTTTCAAGGAAGGCTTAATTAAACTATTTTCTAGTCACCCTCCATTGGAAGAGCGCATACGCGCTTTACAACAGAGCATGTCTTAGGACAAGAAAGATCGATAGCAGCAACCCACATCCGGTATGTCATATCAATGACATACCGGAAAGCAGCAGCAAGGCCTTTGAATACAACGGCCACTCATTGTTTGCGGTTAATAAGAGACAGCAGCTTTATTTTTTCACGAATAGCTGCCCACACTTAGGATTACCCTTGGAGTGGCAACAAGACCAATTTTTAACGCCCGATAAATCCCTCATCCAATGCGCCACTCATGGCGCACTCTTCGAAATAACAACAGGGCTATGCATTGCTGGGCCCTGTCAAAAACAAGTATTACTCGCTGTAGATATTGATATCAGAGATGGCTGGGTCTTTCCTAAACTCTAAAATAACGAGGCCTCTACACGAAAGATGATTTTGCTTTCAGGCAAGGCATACCCCAAGGGCACGTAGAAAACCCACGGAAAGAGGGAGTTTATGGTTTAAGACCGATTGAGTACGTTTTTACACTGTATGGGAGCAAAATGGCTTTCGTACAAAGGGCTCATAACAAATTATTTATTGGGTTGTATCAACAACTCAACACGGCGGTTTTCTGCTCGACCTGCTGCACTCTCATTACTCGCAATGGGGCGAGTTTCTCCATAACCTACGGTCACTAATCGGCTGGCGAGCACATTGCGAGAAAGTAAATAATCGCTAACACTTTTTGCTCTTCGCTCAGATAGTTTCTGATTGTAGTCCTCAGCCCCTGAAGAATCGGTATGCCCTGCCACCTGTAGACGAGTCTCATTAAATTCATTTAATACTTTTACAACCGCATTCAAAGTTTTATAAATCGACTGGCTCAATGTTGATTGGTTTACATCAAACGTGATGCTATTTGGCATCACTAATCGCAGATTATCCCCATCTCTAACCACTTGAACACCCGAGTCCACTAATTCTTCCCGCAATTTCTTTTCCTGAGCATCCATATAGGCTCCCACACCGGCTCCAGCCAAACCACACGCCGTCGCTGCATTTCTTGCACGCTTACTACTTTCAGTTGCTCCGATAGCACCACAAACAACAGCACCAACGATACCGTAAGTAGTTGCACGATTCACCTTGGTCTCCCCGGTATATGCATCTTGCGTGGTGCAAGCGGTTAACACACTCAGCGCACTAACACTGAAAATTACAATACTGTATTTGAGTTTTTTCATTTTTCACCCTGTCTGTAATGTGTGATTTTATCACTGAGAATTTAGATAGTAGTAACAAACTTTCGCTTTTTGTATCCAACAGTACCATCACAATAAAGGGCGTTAACCTTCAGCGCTCTGGATTTCTACTTCAGAGAATAACCTTATCTCAGCGTTCTTACTTGATGAATGGCGTGATTTTTTGTTTTTCTGAGCTAATATTAAAAGATGCTAACGAATGTCGCTAAGGAGTGCCAGTGGATCTCAATAAATTTATCTATAACGCACAAAATATGCCTACCATACCGGAGGTCGTGCAGGAATTAATTGAGAGTTTAAGTTCCAACCATATTGATAGCCAAAAAATAGCCAGAAAAGTGAGCATGGATCCAGCAATGACTGCCAAAGTCCTAAGAATGGCTAACTCGGCAAAATACGGAGGGCATAGACAAATCGGTTCCGTGAACGAAGCGGTAGTTTTACTGGGAATGAATGCATTACGTACAATCGTTCTCGCCTCAGGATTAACCCGTGCATTTATCCCTCCAGAAGGATTCGATATCCGAGCCTTTTGGAAAAAGAGCTTCAGCATCGCTTGCTTGAGTCACTCTGTTGCCAAACTCACTCCGCACATTGATGCCGAAGTTGCCTTTACTTGCGGCATGCTCTTTGATGTCGGTGGCTTGATAATACGCATATTGGCCAACCCAAAAGCCGTAGAAATTGATCAAGCCATTATAGAAGGAAGTAACCGAATATCTGCTGAAGCACGTTATTTAGGGTTTACTTACCCTGAAGTCGGCGCCGAACTGGCCCATCGGTGGAAGTTCCCAGAAAGCATTGTTGAGGGAATTTTGCATCAATTAGACCCTGGAGTAACAGAAGATGATTACAAAGCGCTTGCAGGCATCCTCTTCTTAGCGAACTTTTTATACGACTTTCAAGATGAAGACATTGAAGAACTTTTATCTCATTTTCCCTTTGAGCACAGCGCGCTACTAGGCATCGATAAATCTGAACTATGTGACAAACTTGAACAGCTTCGCATTTTGAACGATAGCATGGAGGCTTTTGTTGATTAGCCTCACAACCGCCATCCGCTACTCTACACGCAACACTTTAAGACCATTCGTACCGCCCTGTAAATTATCGTAATCGCCTTTTGTCAAAATCACGAGATCTCCACGCTTCACATAACCCCGGCTCATTAGCTCATCAATTGCGCGCATATAAGTCGTATATTGATTATCCTCAAAACCATAAAAAGGGATTGATTCAACCCCCAAGTAGAGCGCTACCTTAGCTTGTGTTTTGGTATGTCGAGAAAAGGCATAAATGGGTAAAGAAGAATTAAAGCGAGACATCATGAGCGGTGTGGAGCCACTCTCAGTAAATGCAATAATTGCCGTAACGCCCTCTAGGTGGTTAGCGGTATACATCGCCGCTAAACCAATGGTTTCATCAACCGCAGTAAAACTACGGTTAATACGATTGTCAGTGACACGCATGCTAGGATAGGTCTCTGCACCTCCTATCGCGCGAATCATCGCCTTAACTGTTTCAACGGGGAAGTTACCCGCCGCTGTTTCCGCAGAGAGCATGACGGCATCGGTACCGTCTAACACGGCATTAGCAACATCAAAGACTTCCGCTCGAGTAGGTAGAGGGCTGTGAATCATGGATTCCATCATTTGGGTCGCAGTAATCACGCATTTATTGAGGGCACGCGCCCGACGAATAATTCGTTTCTGCACAGCGACTAACTCCGCATCACCAATTTCAACCCCCAAATCACCCCGGGCCACCATGACGGCATCGGATGCATTAATTAAATCATCTAAGGCTTCGTTGTTAACAACCGTTTCAGCACGCTCCACCTTCGCCACAATTCCAGCGTTGCCTCCCGCTTCCAACAATAGCTCACGCGCACGATTAATATCCGCGGAAGAACGCGGAAAAGAAACAGCAAGATAATCGACATCTATTTCTGCAGCCAATTTAATATCCGCATAATCTTTTTCCGTTAATGCAGGGGCAGATAAACCACCGCCCTGCCGATTAATGCCCTTGTTATTAGACAAAGTACCAGCAACCGTAGTAAGACAATGAATTTTATCGCCATTAATAGACTCAACCTGCAAAACAACACGGCCATCATCCAACAACAATAAATCACCTGGGCTACAATCGCCCGGTAACTCCTTATAATCGATGCCAACTGATTCTTGAGTTCCCTCATCTTTACCCAAGCTCGCATCTAAAATAAATTTATCGCCAATGGACAATTTAATGGGGCCTTCCGAAAATCTAGAGATGCGAATTTTCGGGCCCTGCAAGTCACCCAGTACAGCAACGTGTCGCCCATGCTTTTTTGCGAGTTCACGTACCAGCTTAGCTCTTGCCGTGTGATCCTCTGGCGCACCGTGGGAAAAATTCATTCGAACAACATTGATACCCGCTTGAATAAGCGCCTCCAAAACACCCTCTTTGTCAGTTGCGGGGCCAAGTGTAGATACAATTTTTGTTCGTCTTTGCATGAAGTCATTCTCAAGTTACTGGTGAATTGCAGTGAAGGTTGTCAATAAAAAGATTGTTTGAAACTGAATAGGTCGAGACTGTTTATCTCACTTTATCTCACACCTTATCGTATATCCCTAAAGCGGGATAGTAAGGTAAGGAGTTAGTAGACTGATAAAGGAATAAATTCATTAACACTCGCCAAATCAGCGCTTATAATAACACGTTTATCTTACAAACCTATTTCATATCTGGGGAATACTTTGAATCTCACTAACGCATCTACGGAACAACTTGAGCAATGGCGCTCAGAACTAGACAAAACTTATGATGATTTCCGCCAACAAACCATTAATCTTGACCTGACTCGAGGTAAACCTTCCAGCGAACAAGTTTCGTTATCTGATGCCCTGGATGGTTGTCTCAAAGGTAATTATTTGAGTGCCGATGGTACAGATACCCGCAATTATGGTGGTCTTGATGGTATAAAAGAAGCGCGACAACTTGGCGCAGATCTACTCGGCATAAAGTTAGAAGAAGTTTCCGCACAAGGTAACAGCAGCCTAACCTTGATGTTTTTAGCCGTCCTGTTTGCAAAAGAATATGGTCTGCGTGGAGATGCCAGCGCCTGGAAACACACAGGGACTCTACGCTTTATCTGCCCCGTTCCCGGTTATGACCGACACTTCACTATTTGCGAACAACTGGGCATAGAGATGTTAGCGGTTCCGATGACAGAAACGGGACCGGATATGGACGCTGTAGAGACCTTGGTTGAAAATGACAAATCCATTGTTGGTATGTGGTGTGTTCCAAAATACTCTAATCCAACGGGAACTATCTATAGCGATGAAACCGTTGAGCGTATTGCTAAACTAGGTAAACAGGCAAACAGTAATTTTGTGGTATTTTGGGACAATGCCTATGCCGTTCATGACTTCAATGGCATTAAACCGCTTGCCAATATTATGGATTATTGCCGCAACCATGGGACCGAAAACCAAGTGTTGCAGTTTGCCTCTACTTCCAAAATGACTCATGCAGGCTCAGGCATTGCTTTTATTGGCGGCTCTGTAGACAACCTCAATGGATTTAAAAAAGCATTAGGCGTTATGTCTATTGGCCCCGACAAGGTCAACCAATTGCGACACTTAACTCTGATTCCAAATTATGATGCCCTACTGACTCATATGGAAAAACATAGTGCTATTTTAAAACCGCGCTTTGATTGTGTGCTAACACATTTAGATAAACACTTTTCCGATAACGATCTAGGTCAATGGGATGCAGTAGAAGGCGGTTATTTTATTTCTTTTAATAGCAAGCCAGGCTTGGCAAAAACGATTGTACAACTGGCTGCCGATATTGGAGTAAAACTAACACCGGCGGGGGCAACATTCCCTTATGGCAAAGATCCTCAAGATTGCAATATTCGCATTGCACCTTCAGTTCCCTCTTTAGAGGAGGTCGATAAAGCCATGGAAATATTTGTTCTTTGCGTAAAGTTAGCAAGTGTTAACCAGGAAATTGCCCAACGTCAATAGAGCTACTTACTAACAAGCGACTTAAAAAGAGTACACTGAGCCAATGTTAATATAGCTGTTCTTGCAACGCAGGAGCGGTTGCTGATCGCAAATGACGATAGTATTCTTTTTAAGCATCCCTGTAGTAATAAGCAATAAATATAGGGTACCTCTACATTAAGATTCTTAGAGGTGCCACAAAGAGAATTTGATATGACCTTAGAAATTCTTCCATTCTTCGCATTTGCAATTTTCATGTTAGCGATATTGCCTGGGCCAGGTATATTTTTGACGGTTGCACGTGCTATTAGCGGTGGGTTTAACCATGCATTTTTTACCGTCCTCGGTATTTTAATGGGTGATTTAGTTTTTATTTTACTTGTTACCTTAGGTCTAAAGTATATTGCTGAATCCTTAAGCACTCTATTTATTGTTATTAAGTATTTGGGGGGGATTTATCTTATCTGGCTCGGCGTTAATCTATTGTTCAGCCGAGCTAAAGAAGAAGTGATTATAAAAAAAGAAAAGCAAAAGATGCATTACATTACTGACTTTATTGCTGGATTGACAGTCACTCTAAGCAACCCCAAAGCTATTTTCTTCTACCTGAGTTTTCTTCCAGCGTTTATCAATATTCAAGTACTAACGGCTATAGACATCGTTATTATTAGTGTGATGGTAGGCGTTATATTGGGTAGCGTGATGCTAGGCTACGCTGTCGCCGCTTTAAAAACGCAAGAACTAACAGGTTTAGGGCAAACCAATCGATGGATTAAAAAAGTTGCAGGGGGATTAATGATTTCCACCGGCGGCATACTTATCGCGAGACAATAATAATGGATATACGCTGCATTTTCTTATCACAAAAATGATATTACAGGAGTATGTTTACCTCTTTCGTGCAGCGCTATCTGGAAGAGGCATTTTATTTATTCTTTTGGGCCCTAGCACCAAGAGTCTAAAGAATTTTGATGATACCAATCAAATACTACTGAGATACTTTAAAAAATACAATGTCATCCCCGCGATCTGCAACGCAGGAGCAGTTGCAGATCGCGGGGATGACGCTGAGAGTAATAATTATACTGACCTTGCCTCAGCGCATTCTTTTAAAGTCACTTGTTAGCAACCTTCAAGCCTTCAGGGGAACAGGCAGGAGCCAACGTACATTATACAAGGAGGTATTTGCAGCATGCTTGAATGTTAAGTGTGTTTATTTCAAGTACTCTGCTAATAATTTTTATCTATACTACTTTTATAGAAGCTAACACACTTACATTAAATACTAATCACCAAAATAGTAGCGCACACCAATAGAAAAACGATCAATATCCGCCTCAATATCTTTAGCCGCATTCACAGAAAGATTAGGTAAAACAAAATAGTCCGCAGCTATAGTGAGGTAACTATCATCCTCATCGACATCGATATAATTTAGTGTTCCACGCACTTCTAACTTATCCATCACATAGGCACGCGCCCCTGCACTCACACGAAAACCCGTATTGGAGTCACCATTAGGGGCATCAACATCACTATTAACAATGGCCAATTCTGCGATAGTATCAAACTGTTTTACGGGATAAATCATACCCACTGCGGCCTGAAAAACATTGGTATCAATTCCATCATCATAAGAAATGACCTCATAGTCCGCAGTCACATAAAATACTTCATCCAAGCGCACAGAACCATTGAGGGCGAAACCATCACCATCAACATCGTATTGATCAAATTCGGCATCGGCAACAAAGCGCAATTCACCATAATTATATTTAATACCATTATCCGCATAGGACAGAGTAGCGCTTAATAATAAAGCTGCTCCAATAAATAAAAAGGACAGTATATTTTTCATCATATTCACCTAAGTTTTAAATGAGCTCTATTTCTAGAAGGGATTACAATCGAGCGCAAACTAACACAGGCAACCCAACTAAACCAGTGGAATAATTTTTTTTGCTGTATAGTTCTCATAATAATCACGTATAATGAGAACTTTGCACGAATTACTTTATCGAGAAGAATCATGACTCAAATACCACCTTGCCCACAATGTCAGTCTGAATATACCTACCAAGATGGCTTACTACTTATCTGCCCGGAATGTGCTCACGAATGGTCCGAGCAAGACAAAAATGGCGATGAAAATGGATCTTCTATTAAAGATGCCAATGGCAACCCATTACACGATGGCGACACAGTAACGGTTATTAAAGATTTAAAAGTAAAAGGTTCCTCAAGCGTAATAAAAGTAGGAACCAAGGTTAAAAATATTCGCTTAGTGGATGGTGACCATGATATTGATTGCAAAATCGATGGCATTGGAGCTATGAAATTAAAATCACAATTTGTTAAGAAAGTGTAAAAGCCCTATTCTAAAAACTACACCACTTCGGAAATGGGTTCTATTTCTTTAGCAATTATCGCTTCTAAAGCCTCATGTAGTTGGCTGTAGCGAAAATGAAAACCATAATCCAATAATTTTTTAGGCACTACCCTCTGCCCTTCCAGCAATAATTCAGATGCTTCACCAAATAGCATCCTAACGGCAAATTCTGGCATTGGGAACCAACAGGGCCGATACAAACTTTGTGCAAATTGTTGACTAAAAGTTTCATTGGTGACGGGATGAGGAGCCGTCGCATTAACGGGTCCACGAACCCCATCATTGTCGACCAAAAATAATAGAAGTGACAACATATCCTCTAGGTGAATCCAAGAAAACCATTGTTGCCCATGGCCAATACGGCCACCCAAACCAAATTTAAAGGGCAACCACATGCGTTGTAGTGCTCCACCGTTTTTCTCAAGTACAACACCTGTACGAACCAAACAAACTCTCACCCCCAAGGTTTGTACCTTTAACGCAGCGGCCTCCCATTCCTTACACAACTCACTGGAAAAACAATGATGAGGCTTCGCAATTTCTGTTAAAGACATTGCCTCTGGATGGTTGCCGTAGTAACCAATAGCTGAACCACTAATAAACGCTTTCGGTTTTTCTTTACAACGAGCCATCCACTCAACTAATTCATTCGTTAAGCCAATGCGACTCGCTTTTAGCTTTCGTTTACGCCAACGCGTCCAACGCTTTCCAAATATTGGTTCTCCTGCCAAATTAATAACCACATCAACAATAAGTCCCGAGTATTGAATGGACTCAATTAAACTCACTTGATCGCCGAACAAGCGTTTTGCTTTTTTAAAGTTGCGGCACAACAATGTGACCTGATCACCACGCGCAAGTAATCGCGTGACGAGATGTCGGCCAATAAAGCCCGTTCCACCTGTTACAAGAATTCGCATAGTTATGACCTTACTATTTAGTTAACCCAAAAAAGCCATCCTGGACTTTTTCGTTTAAATTCAAATTTCTGTACATTTTTCAGGGCAGACTATTTAGAGCAGAATCACTATTATTTTTTGAGACCTTAACCGTTTTTCCACAATAATGCAGCCCCCCTCACTCCGGAGGAATCACCAAACTGCGCTGCCACCAATGTAGTAGTAGGTGATGCTGTTGAAAAAATATAGCGGTCCCAACGTTCAGGCACTTCAGCATAAATTTCTTTGACGTTACTCATGCCTCCACCACAGACAATGACATCAGGATCAATAATATTAATGAGCTGCGCAAAACTTTTTGCCAAACGCTCACAGTAACGCTCAAAACAAGTCTGGGCTATCGAATCACCTTTTCTCGCCATATCAACAATGACTTGGGCGCTCAGACGCCCACCAACTGTGCGTTGATAATCCTGACTGAAGCCTGTCCCCGAAATCCACGTTTCCAAACAGCCACGTTTACCGCAATAACACAGAGGACCAGGATATTCCGCAAGATTAGGGGTATCGACAAAGTAGTTAATCGTTTTTTTTTCGGCATAAATAGCGGATTGCTCTACAGCACCCAAGCCATCAAAAAAATTGACAACAGAATGATATGCAGAGGGCTCATTCAACCATACACGTGGAAAAGGCAATGGGTTATGTCCCCACTCTCCAGCTAAGCCGTTGCCTCCAATAACCAATTCTCCATTCATCACTAAGCCACCACCACAGCCTGTACCTAAAATAGCACCAAAAACCGTTTTTGCCTGACTCGCAGCGCCACCGTTGCTCTCAGATAGTACAAAACAATTTGCATCATTCTCCACTTTAATAGGGCGCTGCAATGCTTTTTCTAGATCGCTCTGAATATGTCGACCATTGATCCACGTTGAATTCGAATTTTTTACGGTATGAGTCTCACGACAAATGGAGCCAGGCATTGCCAAACCCACAGAGCCGCTTTGATCGACTGCTTGCTCAGCCGCTAGAACCAAGTTAGTCAAGGTGGAGAGCGTCTCTGTATAGCTATTTTGGGGGGAGTTGACACGGTGACGGTATATTTCATCACCTTGATGATCGAGGCAAATAATCTCAGTTTTAGTACCACCTAAATCGATGCCAATATACATAGATTATTGAGAATTTTGAGGGCTGTTGATCAAGTTGCCACTTTATCAAGAAAGCGCCTCACTATGCGAGAAAATAACTCAGGTTTTTCGGCATGTAGCCAATGTTCAGTATCGTTAATAATTTTAATATCCGCCGAGGGAAAGCGCTTTAATGTATCGGCTTTGTGTTCAGGCAAAATATAATTAGAACGCTCACCCTTAATAAATAAAACGGGCCTTTTAAAGGCAGGGAAGTTATCGGAATTGGCTTTAATAAATTCTGGATAATCCCGCTTTAAACCCTCTAGATTTAATCGCCACACCCAACCTTGGTCAGTTTTTTCTAGGTTTTTTAACAAAAAACTACGTACCGAGGCTTCTATAATTTGTGTTTGCATTGCCTGATCAGCGTCTGCTCGACGCGTTAATTGAGCCAGGTCTACGGCCTCAAAACCTGCAAACACATCATCATGGCGTGGAGGGTAAGCAACCGGTGCGATATCAGCAACAACTAGCGATTGAACCTTGTCGGGATAACGCAGAGCGACTTCCATACTCACTTTCCCACCCAGCGAGTGCCCTAAAAAGAGCGCTTGATCCACACCCACAGTTTCCATCCAGTGAACGACCCATTCTGCCATCGAGGCCAGAGAAAGCGATGACACATGAGGAGAGCGTCCATGGTTTGGTAAATCGAGACCATAAATACAGAAATCGTCTTTAAGCAAGCGAGCAATCATGCCCAGGTTTTCCATAGAGCCAAAGAGACCATGAACCATAATAATCGTTGGGGCCTGATTTCGATCAAGCCCCCAATGCCGATGAAATAGGGCCGCCACCGTGAGCTTAGTTGCCCTTCGTTGGGCTGGGTGGCTTAGGGGAAAAGTTCTCAGGTCTGGGGAAGTTGGCAATTTTGTCGGAAGACTTTACCTCTCTAATTTTGCCTTCACCGCTTCGCTCAACTTCATCGATGCGGATAACCGCTTGAACAGGAATAAATGAACGCTTAACACCGTTAAATTCGTTTTTTAATTTTTCTTCACCAGGGTTCAAAATCAAGTTGCTGGGCTCACCAAACACGATTTCTTCTATCTCAATAAAGCCGTACATCTCACTTTGATACAGCTCACGGGCGTAAATTTCATAAATCTCGCCCTGATTGTAGAAAATAACCTTATAAACTGACTGACTCGACATAAATAACTGGTATCCAACAACATAACTAATTTATCTACCCGATATTGAGTCAAAAGAGGTGAATGCAACCCCCCTAACACGCACTTTAGCTATTTAACCCAAATTATGAATTTGGCACGAAAAGATTCGTAAGATATTGCGTAAACTTTCGTGGTCTAATGAAATCCTAGAAACTGTAATTGGCCACGGTGAAATTGATAAAAATTTCAATAAATCAAGCGTTTAAGAACTTTTATTCACTCACCCAATGAGTGAGTACGTTATCAACTGCAGTTTCTAGGATAATCCGGGTTTAACTTGACCGAAACTGACCTACCATAGCCTTCATATTTTCTGATGCATTGCATAAACCATTATTGACAGATTTAAGCTCATTCATCGATTGAACGCTATTCTGACCAACTGTGTTGATATTAGTGATATTTTTATTAATTTCCTCCGCAACAACCGACTGCTCCTCCGTTGCTGTTGCAATATGAATACACATGTTAGAAATACTGTCGACATTTTCTAGTATGGTATCGAATTGTTCGGAGAGGCTCGTAATACTCTCAACACTTAATTTAACCTGACCATGGCTATTGTTAATGGAGTCTACTGCGATTTGAGTTCCCGATTGTAGCTCGGCAATTATTTCTCCGATTTGAGCAGTGGACTCCTGGGTTTTGGCAGCAAGAGAACGCACCTCGTCGGCAACCACAGCAAATCCGCGACCTTGCTCACCGGCACGCGCCGCTTCAATTGCCGCATTTAATGCCAATAAATTAGTTTGCTCGGCAATCCCACTAATGACATCAACAACACTACCAATAGTGGAAGAATTTTCACTTAATTTATCAATAGCTTCTGAAGAGCAATTAATCGCCTCAACCAAGCTATTCATAGCCGCTTTCGACTCATCCAATGTCTTCAAACCTTTATTGACATTACTTTTTGACTCATTGGCCGCCGAAGAGGTTTCAGCAGAATTTCTGGCAACTTCTTGAACAGTTGCCGACATTTCATGTATTGCTGTTGCAGCTTGTTCTACCTCACGATAAAGAACATCAATATCATCTGCTGTAGCATCTATTCTTGTGGCAGCATCCGACACGGAAGAGCGGACTCTATCCGAAGCTTCAGCAGTTCGGCACAAAATAGTCTCTTGTTGTGCGCGTAAAAACTTAATAACCAACTGTAACTGACCCAACTCATCATGTCGTCCAGTATAGAGGTATCTCGACAACTTACTGTCAAATAACGATGTTGTCTCTCGACAGAACCGCATATAGGGTCGCGCGAGCATGATGCTTAAGAATAGCTGCATTAAAACGATAACCACCAAACCGAAAATAAGTGACTCCATCATTAACGACAAACCAAAGCCTAAACATGAGGACGCGGAAAAACATAGAAATAGTTTCATCCAGAGCGATAGAGACTGCAAGCCCTGAATTGCCTTTGAAAAGGGATTGGTCTGTTTTTTACCAAGGAAATCATAAACCTGCTGAGCACGCTCAACCCACTCTTTGTCAGGTTTTTGTCTAACAGATTGGAAGCCAACGACCTTGCCGTTTTCATACATTGGTGTTACAAAAGCATCAACCCAGTAATAATCTCCATTTTTGCAGCGGTTTTTTACCAAGCCCATCCAAGGGCGACTTTTTTTACAATAGTCCCACAACTCTTTAAAAGCCGCTTGAGGCATCCAAGGGTGACGCACAATATTATGACTTTGCCCAATTAACTCCTCTTTAGTAAAACCACTAATATCAACAAAATGGCTATTCACATCGGTAATAACACCCTTGGCATTCGTTGTTGAGATTATTTTCTGCGATTGATCATAATTGATTTCGTTATTGGTAACAGGCTCGTTAATCCGCATTCTTTTCTCCAATGCTATACAGACTTATCTAAATCCAACTGGCAGGAGCATAATCCGAGCGAGCCCTTAAAAAGGACCCGCACCGCGATGACAACTGATGGAATAATCTAATTTAAGCATAGACGACTCTCTCTAGCATGCCTTGCCGATATTCATTATTTTTGCAGCTATTGAGGAATCATATGCCACCCATGCTATAAATTTAATCAAACAAGCTCTATAATCCCGCCCCCAACTTAGTAATACGCCATCCGCCATCATTTTATGACTGACTCTGCCGCCCCTAAAAAACTCTATATCAAAACCCATGGTTGCCAGATGAACGAATACGATTCATCACGCATGCGCGATCTATTAGGGGAATCACACGACATGGTGGCAACCGACGACCCGGAAGAAGCGGATGTTCTCCTTATTAACACCTGCTCAATACGCGAAAAAGCGCAAGAAAAGCTATTTCACCAACTTGGCCGCTGGAAAGACTTAAAGAAGAAGAAACCTGGCTTAATCATTGGCGTTGGCGGCTGTGTCGCCAGCCAGGAAGGGGAAGCCATTGCTGAGCGTGCGCCCTATGTCGACCTGATATTTGGCCCACAAACCCTTCACCGTTTGCCTGAGATGATAGAAACGCCCCGGGATAATGGTGCCGTGGTTGTCGATATCAGCTTTCCCGAAATCGAAAAGTTTGACCGCTTACCGGAACCAGAAGCGAATGGAGTCAGCGCTTTTGTCTCGATTATGGAAGGCTGCTCGAAGTATTGCACCTTCTGCGTTGTACCTTACACGCGCGGCGAAGAAGTTAGCCGCCCAGTCGACGATGTACTGGCAGAAGTTGCTCATCTGGCCAGCCAAGGCGTTAGAGAAATTAATTTACTCGGCCAAAATGTCAACGCCTATCGGGCGGAAATGGCAAATGGCCAACAAGTCGACCTCGCGGAGCTGATTAGTTACGTCGCCGCCATTGAGGGAATTGACCGTATTCGCTTCACCACCTCTCATCCGGTTGAATTTTCTGACAGCCTAATCGATATCTACAATGAGGTCCCAGAGCTGGTCAGCCATATTCATCTACCAGTACAAAGTGGTTCTGATCGCATTCTTATGGCGATGAAGCGTGGGCATACGGTACTGGAATATAAGTCGAAGCTGCGCCGTCTTAAAAAAAATCGCCCCAATATGAGCTTTTCTTCGGACTTTATCGTAGGCTTTCCCGGCGAAACCGAGCATGATTTTGAAAATACTATGAATCTGATTCAGGAAATGGAATTTGATATGTCATTCAGCTTTATTTACAGCGCTCGTCCCGGAACACCTGCTGCGGATTTGCCTTATGACATTCCCGAAGCAGTCAACAAACAGCGCTTAAAAATTCTGCAAGACCGAATCACCCAACAATCACAAGCGATCAGCCGACGCATGGTTGGGAACACAGAACGCGTTTTAGTAACGGGATATTCAAAAAAAGACCCAGGCCAATTATCAGGCCGCACGGAAAATAATCGCGTGGTCAACTTCCGACACGAGAATGCTGAACTCATTGGTAAATTTGCCGATATATTGATTAGAGAGGCGCTACCTAACTCCCTCAGAGGAGAATTGGTCTCTAGTGAACTGGATTAGAGGCTATTGACGACAAACTGAAATAAAACAACCCTCAATGTAGCCTTTCGTACTCCCCTTTCCTTGCAATTACGCCGCGCAAAATCTATACCTTAGTATGGGGCGTTTTTATATGCCATAAAAAATCGTATAGATCAGTCGATCAGGTAATCCATGCTAAATAATTTATTAAAACTACATCATATTGGCGAAACTCAAGCTAAGCTGGATGCCCTTGACCGCTCCCAAGCCATTATCGAATTTACTCTGGGTGGCACTATCATCACAGCCAATGCAATCTTTTTGAAAACTATGGGCTACTCACTGGAGGAAATAAAAGGAAAGCATCATTCTATCTTTGTAGAAAAAGACTATGCCCAAAGCAGCGAATACCGTAATTTTTGGGCAAGCTTAAAACAAGGAAACTTCCAATCCGCCGAGTTTCCCCGCCTTAATAAACAGGGAGAGCAGGTGTGGATGCAAGCTACATATACCCCCTTGCTTAACCGCTCCGGAAAGCCCTATAAGGTCATTAAGTTTGCTAGTGACATCACAGAACAAAAACGGCAAAGTGCCGATTACCAAGAGCAAATTAAAGCCATTAGTAAATCCCAAGCCGTTATCGAATTTAACATGAATGGTACGATTATCACTGCCAATGATAATTTCTTAAATGCTATGGGCTATACATTGGCTGAAATAAAAAACCAGCATCACGCTATGTTTGTAGAACCTGCCTATAAAAGCAGTGCAGAGTATCGCAATTTTTGGCAAATGCTAAATGCGGGCAAGCATCAAACAGGAGAGTATTGTCGTCTAGGAAAAGGGGGGAAAGAAGTCTGGATACAAGCCTCTTATAACCCAATCTTTGATCTCAGCGGCAAACCATTTAAAGTGGTCAAATATGCGACAGATGTTACCCAAGAAAAATTAAATAATGCGTACTACACGGGACAAGTAGCATCGATTGAAAAAGCACAAGCGGTTATCGAATTTGAAATGGATGGCACAATAATTAAAGCCAATGATAATTTTTTACATGTAATGGGCTATACCCTCGATGAAATCAAAGGCCAACACCACTCTATATTTGTTGACTCGAACGAGCGTAATAGCGCTGAATATAAAAGCTTTTGGACATCACTAAACCAGGGGAAATTTCAGATTGCCGAATATAAACGCTACGGAAAAAATCAAAAAGAAATCTGGGTTCAGGCAAGCTACAACCCTATTTTTAATGCGAAGGGAAAGCCTTTTCGTGTCGTCAAATATGCGACTGATATCACACAGCAAAAACTACAAAACGCCGATTTTAATGGCCAAGTGAGTGCCATAGACAAATCACAAGCGGTCATCGAATTCAGTATGGATGGCACAATAATTCGAGCCAATGATAATTTTTTAAATACCATGGGTTATACCCTTGATGAGATCAAAGGCAAAAATCACAAAATATTTGTAGAACCATCCTATGCAAATAGCTCAGAGTACCAATCCTTTTGGGAAACACTTAATAGCGGACAATTTCAAGCAGCGGAATATAAACGCCTAGGAAAAAACAACAAAGAAATATGGATTCAAGCGAGCTACAATCCTATTTTTGATTTAAATGGCAAACCATTTAAAGTGGTGAAATATGCCACCGATATTACCGCGAAAAAATTTGCTTTAAATAAAATAAGCAGTTCACTACTTGCTTTATCCGATGGTGATTTATCGTGTTTTATCGATGATGACCTCGAAGGTGATTTCAGTGTTTTAAAGGATTCAATGAACACAACATTGGCACGCCTTAGAGATATGGTAAGAGATATTACCGACAGCGCTAGAAATGTTGCTAGTAATTCAAGAGAAATTGAAAGCGCCAGCATCAACTTAAGCGAACGCACCGAGTCACAAGCTGCAAGCCTAGAAGAAACCTCTGCAAGTCTGGAAGAATTAACAGCCGCTGTTAACCAAAATGCTGATAACGCCAAAAACCTTAACACCCTTTCAGCCAAAGCAAGCTCAACGGCTAAAGAGGGTGGTCATACCGTGTCACAAGCCATTATAGCCATGGAAAATATTCAAGCATCCAGCAATAAAATTGCCGACATTATTAATGTTATTAATGAAATTGCTTTTCAAACCAATTTACTAGCATTAAATGCCGCGGTAGAAGCCGCTCGCGCCGGAGAGCAGGGCCGCGGGTTTGCGGTAGTCGCAGGTGAAGTACGCAATCTTGCTCAACGAAGTGCCGGCGCAGCAAAAGAAATTCAGCAATTAATTACTGAAAGTGTGGAAAAAGTATCACAAGGAACAGAAATGGCAAATAAATCTGGCATACAACTCAGCGATATTGTCACAGCTATTGAGGAAGTCTCGACCCTTATTGTAGACATTACGACGGCAAGTCAAGAACAAGCGGCTGGTATATTGCAAGTTAGTGATTCTGTATCAGAAATGGATAATATGACTCAGAAAAACGCCGCCATGGTAGAAGAAACCAGCTCATCCAGCATGGCGATGGCTAAAGAGGCTGAAAGTTTACTGAAGCTGGTTCAATTCTTTAAAGAGTAATTCAGATAGAGCAGAATCGCTATAAATAAACCCAGCAAACATTCGCACTGGGTTTATCATTCAAAAGGTAAGTGGCGCTAATCGTTTACGCTAAAAAAATCAGCAACTTTTATTCAGCAAAAGCTAGCTGATAAGTGCCATTTGGTGCTACGTGTAAAACAATTTGCATAGCATTATCTCGTGCATCCGCTTTTTTCCCATCGATAAGAACGGTTGTTTTTATTGGATAGACTCCTTGAGGAACCCCGACAGGGAACTTAAAGGTAAATTTATTATTGTAAACGCCCGCTTCATTATCTGACTTGTTGACATCTTTCACCAAAGAATTTAACAGCTTCGCGTTATCTTCACTATCAAAAATTTCGATTTTCTCTTCTAACTTTAATTTACCCATACGCGCATCAGAAACAATCTTCATACTTGTACTCACGGTAATTTCTTTACCCGCTTTGACCACTGAACCAGGGGCAATACCAGAGCTATAGGTAACCACCTTCGCTTCACTGGGAAGAGCACCATTTTTCTTAATATATTCGTCCGCTACTTCTTGACTGCTCTGTACTTTCTTGGATCGATAGTCAATGACCATATCGGCGATTAATTTTGCAGCAACCCCAACAGCAACAGCACCCACTGCTTTTTCAACCAGTGCCGGATCAACATTTTTAGCACATTTTTTACCTTTACATTTTTTAGCATCGGGGTCTAATTTATCACCAAGCCCCCCAACACCAAAACCAGTTAATGTTGACCCTGCTATTATGGCAAAAAGTATAATGACAAGTTTATTTTTAATCATGAGATATCCTTCATTTGTTTGTGTTAAATAAAAACTACTGTATTGATATATTTTTTTTCAAAAACTCAATCTGTGCTTTTGAGTCATTGAGTATTTTTCTCGCTGACTTGTAATCAGAAAAAAACTCTAAGGCTAATTCTGCATTAGCAATTGCACAGTTATAATTTTTTTGCGAGAAACATTTTTTAGCCTTTTCAGTAAAACCACTGGCTTTTCTGATATTTTCAGCACGCTGACGTTTAGCATAATTAGATTTTTGCTCAAGACTCTTAGCTTCAGATCCAGAGGCAACAATAGCCTTAGCTTTTACCGCATACTCAATAGCACAATCATAACGACCTTGTCTGTAACAAACATTTCCTTTCGCTATGGCACTGCGATACTGTTTCATCCGTTCATCTGTCTGCTTTTCCTTCAGAGCAATGTCTTCTGATGTTTTTTGTTTAAGCATTAGCGCTTCTCCATGTTCAGGAGATAACGCTAATATTTTATCTGCTTCCGATAAGGCACAATCAAAATCACCCGCGTTATAACAAACTTCCGCTTCTGCATAATAAGCAGTGATTTTATTTTGCAGATTAAAATCATCTATTTTTTGACTTAATTGCGTAATTTTTTCTTCTGAAGCCTGGATATTTTCTAGCATTACTAACTTTGTTTGAGCACAAAGCAAGTTTTTTTGAACATCAAGACACTCTTTACCTTCTGACAAAAGCTGAATTTCTTTCTGTTCCTGAAATAATTCTTGAGTTTTACTTAATAATGCTATTGCTTGCGCATGATCAGGCGACAATTCAAGCACAGTTTTTGCACTTTCAAGGGCACAGTTATAATCACCACTTTCGAAGCATTGTTCCGCCTTAGAAAAAGTTTCTGATATTTGTTTAGTTAAACCGTCTGAGCCAAAAAACGACTGATAAGCAAACCAGGATACCACTACTAATAAAATAAAGCTAAAGAGTTTAAAAATAGGAAATTTTTTAGTTTCCGTTAAATCGGTAACAAAAGTATTAATTGATTCCGTGCGTTGATCACGACGAATGATTAAGGCACTTCTTAATGCTTTCCACTGACGAGACGATAAGCCTTTAATTCGTTTGGGCTTTAAATTTTCCGCCTCCGCTTCATCGGCTGGCTTACGCTGATAGGGGTGAACACCTGCCAGCAACTCGTAAGCAATAATAGCTGCTGCATAAATATCGTCACGTGGATCTGGCGCTTCATTCTCTATCATTGCAAGGCTGGCATAAGCCGGCGTAATCGCACCGAGTTCACCCGCATCAAATTCATCATTTGCGGTATTGGTTAAACGAGCAATACCAAAATCTAGAACTTTACAGCCATCATCGGTGACAAAAATATTTCCTGGCTTGAAGTCGCTGTGAATAATATTTTTATCGTGTGCAAACTGCAGGGCTTTACAGTAGCTTTTTATAATAGAAAACGCCTCCTCTAGAGGCATGCTCTCGCCATCACGCTCACGAATAATAACATCGAGACTTTTCCCTTCCAGCAATTCCATGGTCATGTAAATCACATCGCCATCACGATCAAAATCATGCACCGTGACAATATTAGGATGAGACAATATATGTGTTCGGCTAGCTTCTCGTTGTAGTGTTACAAAAGCATTGGGATGATTTTTAAAGTCTTCATTTAAGACTTTAACAGCAATATAAGGGTTTGCATCATTGGCTTCGATCTTGCGTAAATCACGCGCCTTGTACACGGTTCCCATACCACCGGCACCTAGCGTTTCCTCTAATACAAAGCGCTTATTCAAGACAATTTTTTTATCGGATAAGGCTTTTTTAACCGCATTTTTCGCCTTCGCAAAGCCTCGACTCGTATCTTGGGAGCGAATCACTTCTCGAATTTGAGTGAGGGCAGCAGCATGCTCATCTGAGGATTGGACGCTTCCTTTGTTATTAGGACTGTTACTGGGACGCTTATCGGTAAAGCGAGTGTAACTATCCTGTTTGACATGACTAGATGGCTGTGGCTCACTTTCTTTTACCGATGAAGAGGCAGCCGATTTAACAACTGTCTTAGCCTCATCCCGCTTCGGGGTTTTGACAACGGTATGTGTATCGGCATTAAGAGAAAGTGAGTTATCAGAGGAACGAGGACTGATTTTAGTCTCATCCAATGAGGAAGAAGACTTGAGCACTGTCTTAGCGTCTTTATGCTGGGGAGCCTTATCGTCGTGGATATCATCCATAATCTTCTAGTTTAATACCTTAAAATTCAACGAATTACTCTATTGTGACAAAATATTGCATCGGCTCTAACGCGGTAGCTAGTATAAACTGCTGGGTAATTGAGGTAAAGGCGCGAATTTCAACCAAACCGAAGAGTATCCGGCCTAAGTAATTCCTCTGAGACATGAGGCGATCAAGCGTATCAACTGGCAATACCTCCAGTCATAACCACCAACACTTTGACGATAGCAATCGTGGCAATTTGCTGAACAACTAAACATGCCGTATAACGAATAGATTAAAAAGACCTGACTTTAAAATATCGAGCCAAAATAACATAAAGGACAAACATCATGATCATTGCCGCTTTTTTGGTTCTGGCTTTAATCACCATTACCATATTTGAAGACAGCATCAGTATCGCCCTCGTTTTTAGTGGACTATTAGTACTACTTTGGCAAAGTTTGCTGCGCAGCCAGCAACTCAGTAAAAAAGTATCATTACTCGAAACAAAACTGACAAAGCAGCAACACAGAACCACCTTACTGGAAATCGCCATCAAGGAAGAAAACAAACCTGCTACTTCAACACCAACAGATCTTAAAAAAGCATCTGCGGCAAAACAAAGTCAAAGTGGTACCGTAGACTCGATAGAAAAAGTCGGTGCCCCGCTTCAGGAAAAGTCGACATCTGCTAGCGATAACTCTGTTGTAGAACCCGCTTCTAAAGATGATAAGCCTGTTAATCAGGCAACAACCGAAACACTCCATACTAAAAACGTACAAAATAACAAGCCTTCTACACTGACCAACGAAACAACGAGTGAAGAAACCGCCAGCAAAGAAACCACAAGTATCCCACCTGAACCAACCAGGCAAACCACAGCCCCAAAACAACAACGTACACCAGCAGCACCAACGTTGATTGAAAAACTCAACGCACAAATTCATCTGCTGATAAATGCCGCTTGGACCTGGGTCACCACGGGCAATGTGTTTGTGCGCGTCGGTGTGATCATTCTATTTATGGGAATGACGTTTTTAACCCGATATGCGATTGGGCAAAATCTTATTCCTATCGAACTCAGGTTAGGAGCCGTCAGCGCTGCTGCTATAGGACTACTGATTTGGGGATGGCTACAACGAGAAAAGCGTTCACAATTTGCCTTGGTCATCCAAGGCGGTGGCGTTGCTCTGTTATACCTCACTATTTTTGCGAGCTTTAGTCTTTATTCAGTTATCAGTTCCCCCATTGCTTTTGCCTTACTTTTTATTACTGTCTGCCTGGCCGCCACATTGGCAGTATTACAAAAAGCGAAATCCTTAGCGGTATTTGCCAGTATTGGCGGCTTTCTTGCTCCGATATTAACCTCCACAGGCAGTAATAATTTTGTGGGTTTATTTAGCTATTACACTATTTTAAATATCGGCATCTTTGCCATTGCCTGGTTCCAATCTTGGCGCATTCTGAACTTTATTGGTTTCATTTTTACTTTTGGTGTATTTACCCTCTGGAGAGCAACGGGGTACGAAGCTGCTAACTTTTGGCAAGTAGAGCCCTTCCTGATCATTTTCTTTTTGCTCTATGTGGCGATTGGGGTGCTCTACGCCTTTAAACGCTCACCCTCCTATAAAGACTATGTCGATAGCTCGCTTATTTTCGGAACTCCGCTATTGGCCTTTGGTTTACAAAGTACCATAGCAGCGCGCTTTGACTACGGAATCGCCATTAGCGCCTTTGCACTTGCAGGGTTTTATATCGCACTCACACAATTTTTATGGTCTCGACATCGAGAGCAGCTACGTTTACTTAGCGAAACTTTTTTAGCGCTCGGGGTTATTTTTGCGACCCTAGCCATTCCTTTTGCAATAGATGGCACGCTAACAGGCGCCACCTGGGCAATTGAGGGCGCAGGAATTTTATGGCTCAGTATTCGTCAACAACATATCTACCGACGCCTATTCGGCATAGCGTTGATTCTTGCTTCAGGTTTTATGCTTGCCGCAGAATTGCTTTTTCCCCTAGATCAACATGATCTCAGCCATGCCAATACCTTATTTCTTAACAGCGCTTTTATTGGCTGCATTATTATTGCGCTATCAGCGAATACCGCAAGCTGGCTATTGTCCCGAACCTATACAGGCAAGCGCAGCATTGAAGCACCGCTACAGTGGCTGCTGCTCGCTTACGGTATTGTTGTACTGCTACTGGGTTTTGAGTATCAAATTATTCGTTTTAATGCCTATGGAGAACACGGCGTCAGTCTCGCCTTACTCGGAGCGAGTTGTGTATTGGCTTATGCGCTTGCCGCAAAACACTTACGCTGGTTAGTCGCCTACAACGTAAGTGCAAGTTTTATGGTCGCCATTGCCTTGGCTGCTTTTTCTAGTTATCTACATCAATACCAGTTAGCCGATAATGGAGGCTATATTATTTGGCCAGTAGTCGTGTTAAGTGCATTTTACAGCCTCTACCTTGGACGCGATGAAACCCACTCAACACTGGCACAAGCCTCTCACCTATTAATGGCTTTAATCCTTTCTGGCTTATTATTGTGGGAAGGGTTGTGGCAATTGCTCTTGGGCTACGCCTTACTCACCATTCTCTTCCAACAACTGATACTGCGTAAGCAATGGTTTTTGTTAAAAATTGAAGCCTTATTTTTCTTTCCCGTATTAGTAGCAACCACACTTGGGGCTGTGCTATTGGATGGCAATCTTTACGCCCTTTCTAATATTGCTTCATCGATACAATGGCCCTTTGCTCCTGGTCCCTTCTTATGGCCCTTTGGTTTTGCTGTCTATTTTTATTGCCTTTACTATAACCGCCAATTAGGGCCATTCTCAACCGAAGCCTTAGTCTACAGTGGCGGCGCATTAATTGCGGTGATATTACTGTGGTTAGGCTTATGGCCCTTGGTATTGGGTAGCGCTTTGCTGTCTATTTTATGCATTTGGCTCTGGGAAAAACTGGACTGGAGGGCAATGCGCATGATGGGTCTCACCTTGCTTCCTATCGTACTGACAGCAATAGGACTCAAATTACTCTTCGGTGACCTAGACCCGGTCAGTTTAAACAACGCTCAATTAAGTATTGCGCTGCTGAAGTGGCAAGCACCCGCTTTCTCTGATTATCTCGTCTGGGCTCTCGCTATCGCGGCAATGTTTTGGGGCTTTTGGCGATGTGATCACCGGCAGCACCCAGCCCATCCCTTACTCATTAACGGCGGAATACTATTTATTGGGCTATGGCTAAGCTGGAAAGTCTCTTGGCATATACTCGATTATGTGCCCTTTATGCATGGCTGGCACTTAGCCATGTTGCCTCTTAGCACGATGGCCACATTGGGGCTGCTGCGTCGCGCTCAGTATTGGCCATTCAATATTCACGCTGAAAACTTATCGAAACGATTGCTTCCTGTACTCTTAGCAATACTTGCTACTTGGTCAGCATTACAACTTTTCTCTGCGGCCAATAGCTCACCGCTACCCTGGCTACCACTAATGAACCCTGTCGATATTGTGCAGGCCATCATACTATTCAGTATTTTATTGTGGAGCTCACAGCTATTTACACAGTACAAATGGTACGCCAACCGCGTTTGGAAGCTAAGCGCACTGGCTGGATTTTTATTTGTTTGGGCAAATGTGGAATTACTAAGAGCAGTGCATCATTGGGGACAAGTACCCTGGGAACTGCCAACCATTGTTAGTCGTTATAGTTCACAAACCGTGTTATCACTGTTTTGGGCCTTATGTGGTTTGGCGGTAACGGCTTACGCTAATCGCCAAGGCTGGCGACAATGCTGGCTGATTGGCGCCAGCTTGCTCGGCGTAGTCGTGCTGAAACTCTTTGTGGTTGACCTCGCGGCACAGGGCACTATTGAACGTATTATCTCTTTCACAGGAGTGGGCTTACTGCTAACCCTCGTGGGTTACTTTGCCCCCATTCCTCCCAAAAAAGAACATAAAAACATTGATAAAAATGAGTCGAGTGATGATGAGAACGATCATGAGAATAAGCTACAAACCTCTTAGCGCTGTCATAGTTGGCTTAAGCCTATCATTATGCGCGACTGCGAATAATGATAATTTCCTGTGCCGCTTTGAAATAACAGAAGGGCAGCAAGCGATACGCAAAATAGCACTCAACAAAGCAGTATACGCTTGCTTGCAATACGATAATTATGGCGACCTCACCATTGTTAACAGTGATAATAAAGTCGTTCCCTTGCAGCGCTTACCCCATAAAACAGAGTCGAAAACAGAGGAGTACAGCGCTTCACTGGATTTTTATCCCGAACCAGAGACAACAGCGTATCAAGCAGAACAGCGCTTACGACGTCTTGCAACGATACCGGAACCCGAATCCGAATCCACCCCAAAAAAATTGCACTTTAACTCTTTTATTCTCAGAAATAATAACCAAGATCACTTGCATACTCTCTCCGTTAAATTAAAGACAACACAAGCGTTAAGCGCTATTGCCATTGTTGAAGCTAGCAATAATTTGCAGGATTGGCGCCAAGTTACTCAAGCGACTCAATTGTATTTCTTAGATAATCCAGAGAGCACAGAACATTCTACAGAAAATTTACAAAAACATGAGATTGCACTAAACCAATCACAAAACACGACTTACTTTCGTTTTGCACTATTTAGCAATACTGACAATTTTATTAATGAATTGGACAGCATTAACGCCCACTATCGCCATATTAAATACGACGAAAAAAACCTTGAGTGGATCTCACCGGAAGAACTACAAATAATTCCGCCATCAGAAAATATCAGCACCAATAATCTTGCTGTTACACTACCCGGCTTATTACCTATTTCACAATTGAAATTAAGCTCCCCTGTAAAAGCAAGTGTCATATCAGGCCTTATTTATGCGGAGCAACACAGCAACCCCAACACGCTGTCTACTGCCAAAGGTGTTCGCGAACGGGGAAAGGAAAAAATTAAAACGGCTATCAAGCAAACACTTGGCAACTATACGACAGAAACAGGACCAAACCATCGTCGCTGGCTATACCGACAGTCTTTTAATTGGAATAATATCGAAGAAGACAAAAATAGTGATGATAAAACTATTAATCTAAACACCACGCGAAGCCGGCACTGGAAGGTATTGATACAACAACCGAAAACGCTCGACAGAGAACAATTCCCAACGCTTTACTTTGGCTGGCAAGCGACAGAGTTTGTATTTATTGCAGAAGGAGACGGTCCCTTTTATCTATTAGCCGGAAACGACCACGTTGCAGAAAAACGCTCTATTCCTCAGAATTTGCTTAACAATACAGTGATGGAAACGGTTAAATTAAGGACCATCAACACCTTAGACTTACCTACAAAAAAAGAAGACGAAATCACCACAAACCAAAGTGATAGCCCAGGCTATCTCCGTGTTTTATTATGGTTAATGATTTTATTAGGCGTAGGATTTATGGGAATGATGGCTTATCGACTGTTTCAAGAAATGAACCAAAACAAAGGAAGCCCTGATTAACGATTGTAACGCTGCAAAATTAAATCACGATATTTCTTGTACTCTTTTTCCGTAAAAATACCTCGCTCCTGACTGGCGCGAAGTAATTTTGTTTCTTCAGCGAGAGGGTTAATATTGTAGGGCAGAGGGTAACTATCGATAGCTTTTTTCATTTGTTCGATAAACAGTTTTCCTTCTTGTCCCGGCAAATCGCGATGGGGAATTTTAAGGAGGGGAGCTTTCGCTATGCGCGTCACAAATAGGCGTTGAACGTGAATAGACTTAATATAAAAAAACAAACACATCGAAAATAAAGCTGCGGCACCAATCATCCCATAGAGATTAGGCATCACTAAGTAAAGAATACCGAATACAGCCAAAAAAATAACCGCGCCATAAAACCACCATGCCACTGCCGTTAATGACCACAGTGGTTTTGATTTGAAGAAACCGACATGAAAAGCAATAATTACCTTTTTGCTACTGGGCTGTGTTTTAGTTTGTTCTTGAACAATTTCAACAAAATAGTCATTCAATAAGCGATAGTGGATGCGGGTATTTTTAGCATTACCTTGGCAGCATAGCGTATGCTGCACCTCGCGATTTCGACCTGATGGCGGCACAAGCTGTTCTATGACGTCTCGACTTTCGAGGATAATCTCTTCACCATGGTTGTTATTCACGTAATCCCCCTAGAGTTAAGTACTCTATTATCTAAAAGTTAGTCTACCACGTAAAAGTCGGCTATTATCGCGGGCTATCAGAGGCAAGCTATTATTAACCCGGCAGGTATTTGTACCGGGTTAATAGCAACATAGGGAGTAGCCGAGATAACCTGAATCAGCTACACTATGCAGTATATTTTTTAATCAGAGGATAAATAAAGCGTCTTGAACACCCCATCCAAAAAAACACCTCGATCAAACACCTCTACGGTACCAAACCGTAACCACCAACACACCTATACCATCGAACGCGCTTCAACCCAGGAGCTTGCAGCCCTTTGCGGCCAATTTGATGGCCACCTAAAGCAGGTTGAAGATCGCTTAAATGTACGTATTGTCCACCGTGGCAACCAATTTGCCATCGAAGGAGACGAGAGCGCCGTACAAACCAGCTCCGTGATTTTAAAGTCACTTTATGATGATGTTCAAGGAGGCCAGGAAATGACTCCCGACCACGTACACCTGGCCATTCAGCAATTTCAGCAAGAAAGCGGTGAACAACCCTTTAACCCCGATGCGCTAACGGTGATACAAACGAAGAAAGGCAAAGTAAAACCCCGAGGTAAAAATCAGCAAGGCTATGTTCGTGCTGTTCTGACCCATGACATTAATTTTGGTGTTGGCCCTGCCGGTACGGGTAAAACCTACCTAGCGGTCGCCTGTGCGGTACAAGCACTATTGGCTGACGAGATTGAACGCATTTTACTGGTACGACCTGCGGTTGAGGCGGGCGAAAAACTGGGTTTTTTGCCCGGCGACTTATCCCAGAAAGTCGATCCTTACCTTCGACCTCTCTATGATGCCTTATACGAAATGCTGGGATTTGAGACCGTCGATAAACTCATTGAGCGCAATGTGATTGAGGTCGCCCCCCTAGCCTATATGCGTGGTCGCACCTTAAACAATGCCTTTGTTATTCTCGATGAAAGCCAAAACACCACTCGCGAGCAAATGAAAATGTTTCTCACCCGGATTGGTTTTGGCACAACGGCCGTCATCAATGGAGATCCCAGCCAGATTGATTTACCCCGAGGCCAACCCTCCGGGCTAAAGCACGCCATTGAAGTGCTTGAAGGTGTTGAAGGTATTAGCTTTACCCACTTTACCTCTCGCGATGTGGTGCGCCACCCTATCGTGCAACGTATCGTCGATGCCTATGATCGAGCTGAGAAATGATCACCGTTGATATTCAGCTCGCAACATCAACCTCTGTCGACACGCCCAAGAATAACGAGATTGAGTCTTGGATACGCATTGCATTAGCCAAACAAGATGATGCCGAAGTCAGCATTAGAATTGTCGATGCCGACGAAAGCCAAATGCTAAACAAACAATATCGTCAAAAAGATAAGCCCACCAACGTCCTTTCCTTTCCTGCAGACTTTCCCGAAGGCGTCGACATTCCTTTTCTGGGAGACTTAGTCATCTGCGCCAGCGTTGTCGACACTGAAGCCAAAGAACAATCGAAAACCATCAATGCGCATTGGGCCCATATGGTGATTCACGGCACCTTACATTTACTAGGTTATGACCATATCGAAGAAGAGGACGCCCAAGAAATGGAAGCCCTAGAAATTCAATTACTGAATCAATTAGGTTATCCAAATCCTTATCTTTGTGAACATGGAAAATAATAGTTATCAGATTAGTCATTTTATTTCTCGTTCCCACGCTCTGCGTGGGAATGCATACGTAAATCCAATAATTTAAGGCTTTATGCTACGAAAGTTAAGTTTCCGGCAAAAAAACGACATGTAATTGACAGATTGAATGTTGATAATGTTATTGCTGTTCTACTCCATGTAAACTTTGCGCAAACTGATTGTCAGATATACGTTCCCACGCAGAGCGTGGGAACGAGAATGACTTATTCAACTAACGCAAAACACTATCACCGTGATCAAAGCACTATTTAATACGATAATCATCAGCACAGCACTGCTGACAACATCCCTATCCTGCTTTGGCAAAAATCGCTTGGTGATTGACGACCCGGCACAACTACAAGCACTTGAACAACAAGGTTTAAGTTTTGCCGAACTAGTAAACGGCGAAAAACCAAATACTACCCCTAATTCTAACAACGCCAACAATGCCGAACTCTATCGCCACCCCTTATACCGCTCTATTGCCGATAGCCTCACGCAAGATTTACTCACATTAAAAAGTAAAGACAATAAACTGGGAACAGGCATGCAATACGGGCACCGTTTATTTGACTCGCGCTGGCTCAGTTCTCCCTTAGCACTTTACGAGTTAGTGGGCATCGTCAACCGGCTGGATCGCGGGCCCTTTTATAACCGAGATTATCAACCTCAAGTTGAACAGAAAATTATTTGTGGCGAATTGCGCTTTATCTATCGCTTGGCTTACAACACCACCGCAGATGCGAGCCCTATTTATTCTCGGCTCCCAATGACCGTTAACGTGGTGTTCACACTACCTGGAAATGACTGCCAACAATGGGCTAAAGCATGGAATGCAAAGCATTTTCAAATAGAGAAATGGCAACAAAAACAACTCAAATCCGTAGAGGTCAATTTACAAAGCGTACGCTGGCCATCAACGGTACGCCCGGGACTAGGCGGCCACGCTGAGTACTTTTTGCGAGTGTTTCATCAGCAAGGCTCTCTATATAAACTCGCGCACCTTGAAAATACGCCGGATGTTAATCGTATTAAATCCCAACCCGCATTGAAAAAGCGTTTGTTGAAATGGCTACAAACGCCTGCCAACGTGGAAGCCATTGATCGGGGGGTGATTCAGCTCCCAGAGGAGTTTCTAGCAAAGCGTGTCACCTCTGTTGCGCTCAATGGGGCCCATCGATTAGCAAACATGCCTTTCCGTCAACTGTTTAAAGCGGATGACTTCAAAGATATAGTCTACGCCGAGCGCGAATACACTCGCTCTCCATTAGGTTTTTTACGTCGACTCGATGATATGAGCTGTTCTGGCTGCCACCAAGGGCGTACAACAGCAGGCTTTCACTTCTTGGGTGTTGATCGCGCCCAAACGGATAGCGTTAATGCCA
>JBNKUQ010000001.1:0-8175 GCA_050298695.1 Cellvibrionaceae bacterium | reverse complement strand
TTTTACTCGACCAAAGTCGCCGCCAACATTATGTTGAAGCCTTAGCGATGAATAAACACCTCAATATCAGCCGCCCTCTATCGCTTCGTGCGGATAGCAATACGAACCTGGAGGGTGGTGTTGGTGCTCACTGCGGGCTGGGTGATCCTTCCTTTAGCGATTGGGTTTGCAATGACGGATTGGTTTGCCAGGCCATTACTTTAGATGACCCTCTAAACCCCACTGGAATATGCCAACCAAACCAGCCCAGCGCAGGCTCTGCCTGTCAGCTCAGCACCATCAAACACAATGCTAACCCACACCATGATCGACAACGGCTAAAACAAGAAACCAGTTGCGGAGCAAACAACCACTGTGAAAATACCCGTGTCGGCTTCCCAGGGGGTATGTGCTCGCGTAACACTTGCAATAGCCTAGAAGACGGTGAAACCTGCGGTTCGATTGCCATTTTATATAGCTTCAATCAATGTCTTGCTGCAAAAAAGCCTTTTGCTAACTGCCTCGCCAACAATGTTCGCCCTGCAGCCATGCAAGCCTGCAGCGAAAGCCAACACTGTCGCGATGATTATGTCTGCGCTAAAACAAAAAATAGTACGGGCCCAAATAATCATACAGGGGCATGTATTCCCCCCTACTTTCTCTTCCAGCTACGAGGTGACGGGCACCCCTCCCCTCACAACCCAAGGGACCTTAGAATTTCTACTTTGAAATATTGACGTCTTTTTACGCGTAACATCACAAAGGTAGACGGACAATGCAGTCACTGCTAACATTTCCTCCCCCTACAAAGAAAAAGATGATTCATGAGCGACGAACCTCCAAGTAGTAACCAGGATAAATCCTGGCTTGACAAGCTAGTCTCGACCTTCTCCAGCGAACCCCAATCCAAAGAAGAATTACTCGACATTATTACTGATGCGGCGGCCAATCAGCTCCTGGACCAGGAAGCCCTGGGTATCATTCAGGGCGCACTAGGCGTATCGGGCCTTCAAGCCCGAGAAATTATGATCCCGCGCTCGCAAATTATTACCGTTGGTTACGATGAAAGCCCAGAAGAGTTCTTACCCAAGATTATTGAATCGGGGCACTCCCGCTTCCCAGTCATTGGTGAGAATGGTGACGATGTCAAAGGGATTCTTCTTGCCAAGGATTTACTGCCATTAATTCTAAAAGGTCACGAGAACTTTACCCTAGACTCTGTTATTCGTACGGCAACCATCATCCCCGAAAGTAAGCGCTTAAATATTTTATTGCGAGAGTTTCGTGAAAACCGCTACCACATGGCCCTAGTGATCGATGAATATGGCGGTATTTCCGGACTGATAACGATTGAAGACGTATTGGAAGAAATTGTTGGCGAAATCAGCGATGAAACAGACGAAGATCAGGACGATGTTTTTATTCGCAAGGTCGCAGACGATGATTTTATTATCAAAGCCCTAACCCCTATCGAAGACTTTAACAATTATTTTAAAAGTAAATTTAGCGATGAAGAGTTCGATACGATTGGCGGCTTAGTCATGAAGGAATTTGGGCACCTACCACAACGGAACGAAGTCACACATCTCGACTCATTTGAATTTCGAGTACTTTACTCCGATAACCGTCAGATTCATTTACTGCGCCTGACGCTTCCCGAAAACTCTACCCCTTAGATGCCAAAGGCCCTATTCTTACTTTTAAGCTTATTTAGCGGAGCCGCCACAACCCTGTCAATTCCACCTTACAACGGGTGGTGGCTCGGGGTTATTAGCTTGGCGGCGTTTGCTTATTGCCTTCATCAACAAAGATCTAAAAAACACTTATTTATCCACGCCTTTTTATTCGCCATCGGTTTTCTTGGCTTCGGTATTTCTTGGGTCTTTGTCAGTATTTATGAGTTTGGCTCAACTTCGCTACCGCTCGCACTGATAATGACAGCGCTATTCGTTGCCTTTAACGCTCTAGCTTTTGCATTCCCTTTTTGTGGACTGGCCTATTTTAAACAAAATCACTGGCGACTCTTATTAGGGTTTCCTTTATTTTGGGTACTGAGTGAATGGATACGTAGCTGGGTATTTACGGGCTTTCCATGGCTTTATATGGGATACGCTCATATCGATACTGCTCTAGTTGGCTGGGCGCCCGTTGGCGGTGTATTTTTTGTTAGTTTAATTGCGGCGTTTTTTAGCAGTGCGCTCTGCTGTATTTGCCTTCCTAAAATTCAGCCCCCCATAAAAATCTTTGCCGCTATGGCTGTCATTATGTTTTGGGCAGAAGGCAAGGCACTCACCTCTTTTGAATGGACACAGCCTATTGGTGAAACAATCGCCGTTGGCATTGTGCAACCTAATATCCCCCAGGAGCTAAAGTGGTCTCCCGAGTACAAACAACCCACTCTTGATATTTTAAGTGCGCTTTCTGATGAGCTTTGGCAACAAGATATCATTCTGTGGCCAGAAGCTGCCATCCCTGATGTATACCACCATTCAACCTCATTACTACAAGCGTTAAATGAGAGGGCAATCGCCAACGATGCTGCCTTGATTACGGGCATTTTGTACGACGACTTCGAGCAACAAAAATATTTAAATAGTCTAGTGGCTCTTGGTAAGGCTGAGGGAATTTATTTTAAACAACGCCTTGTTCCCTTTGGCGAATATGTACCCCTTGAGGAATACCTGCGTGGGCTGATTACTTTTTTCAATTTACCTATGTCCGCTATAGCCAAGGGCGATAGCGACCAGAGCCCTCTAAAGTTCGGCGAATACAACATCGCCAGTGCCATTTGTTACGAGATTGTCTACCCCGAACTCGTCGCCGAAGTCAGCAAAAATACTCAGCTAATTATCACCGTCAGCAATGACGCCTGGTTTGGCCAATCACTAGGCCCCTTGCAGCATTTTCATATGGCGCGTATGCGAGCAGTTGAAACAGGGCGTTATGTTGTTCGTGGGACCAACAATGGTGTTAGTGCAATCATCGATCAGAGAGGAAAGATTCTCCAACAAAGCGAGCAGTTTGTAAGAACACACTTATCGGGTTCGGTTACGCTAATGGAGGGAAATACTCCCTTTCTGCTGTGGAAAAACTATTTTTTGTTAACTCTGTTGCTACTATTGCTCATCGTTTTAATTAAAATAGCACGAACTGATCATCAGAGAGAGGTTTTATCATGAAACAGCTAGCTTACTTTTTACTGATTCTTTCACTTGCTCTTACATCGCATAATATATTTGCAAAAAATAATAAAGATAAAGGTTTGCCCCCTGGGCTAGAGAAGAAGGCAGAGCGAGGTCAGGATTTACCTCCTGGCTGGAAAAAGAAACTCAGAAAAGGATATATTATCGAACCGGAAATTTTCAATCATGCAACCATTATTTCCCCAGTTAATGCGCTTGGAGAAGTAAAGATAAAAATACAAGACGAACTATTAAAAATTCACAAAGAAACAAAAAAAATTATTGAGATATTACCTAAACCGCCACTCCCTTAGGTATTTACTTAAACAAATCCCTAAGCCACACAATCCCTTAAAGTAGCTACAACTTGAGGCAAATAAAATAAAGTAAAGCAGTGGGTTATTAATTTTCCCCTGCGACTTTTTCAAACCCTGAAATTTTATTTTGGTAATAGTGCACTTGCTGCATAGAAAGCGCTTGCGACTTAGGTTCCATTGGCATATTGCCCACCCAATTAAATTGCCAGTTGTACCAGCTGTCAATTTCGTTTTCACCACTTTTGCGCAACTCAATCATAGAAAAAGATTTAACTGCTCGACTGAAACGCTCACGCAACTGAAAAACAATATTTTCGGCATTCTTCGCCAAAACGGAATGATGTGCCCCACCACTTAGCTTAACTAATACACACACATGATCGGGAGATAATGAAAAAGGATAGACTTGAAGTGTCATACCTTGACCTAGACGATTACGGACTAATACAGGCTCAAAGGGGTACATTTGTGACATATTTCTTATCCTCGTCCTAATATTTACTCAATACAACAATATTATTTATTATTAAAATTATTACTGCATCCACGTTTAGCACATTATAGATGCCGGTCAAATTAACTCTACAATTTTTTTATTATAAGATTTATAAAATCTATTACTGCAACGGTAAAAACCCAGAAACAAAGGGCTAGCACAGGCATTACAAATATTTTTACAGTAGCGGCTATTCACAATAGCTGCAGCGCAGCATAAAAATATTTAAGGGCAACTATAAAAATGAGAACTTTTGTTTGCTGGCAAGGCTCGGGCGCACGGAAAAACGCAGTGTATACAGTATACATGAGCATTTGAGTACGACCGCAACGCCGCCAGCGGGCAAAAAGGCAATTTTTAGAGATGCCCTTAAAAATAAATCACCCATTTATTAACCATTGCTCTAAATCGTTTTTTTGCCAATTGTGCAGCAAATGTAAGCTGTTATCTACCACCCGCCAATAAATATCAATAATATCCGTCACCATATTAAATATTTCCTCTTCATGGGTACTGACAACAGATAAAGCCAAAATATCCTTATCAATTTTTTCTAATAGAAAATCTAATTTATATTCATAAGTTTTAATAGTGAGCAATGTAGGGAGCTCATTAATTAAACTCAACTGCAAAGATGTAGTGAAGTCAAAAATAATTTCACGCTCTTGTGCCACGCATTGAAGAAGATAATGCAACTTTTTTTCGTAGTCAACGTCGCAACGCCCCGTTGCAGCAGCATGTACAGATAACGCACGAAGCTTGCCTAAAATTTCGATAAAACGAGGTAATTTTTTATGAGCAAACTGTAATAATTTTTGATAAATACTTGTGTCATCTAATTCGTCTTGTTTGGTTGAAGGATCAACTAGTTCACGAATTTTTTGCGCATAGGGTTGTCGAACACGTTCAACTAAACGCCCCATCATCACCAATAATTGATCAACAAAATGTGAATGAAATTCAAAATTTTCTAAAACAGAATCTTCCTGCCAATTATCTCTAATCGTATTCCATGCATAATGTAAACGTTCTAAATCTGTATGACTCAACAATGAAGGCGTGCGGTTGGTAAATGCCGTGATTAACTGAACTCGCCGATTAATCTGTTGTTGTAGCTCATAAAAGTCTTTTAAAAAACTTTTATTACCTGCCAGCAAACCCATACTAAAGCCGCGGTGGCGCTGTACACCGCGGCACAGATGATTCAACTGCTCCATAATAATAAAAACGCTGGATCTATCGTTGAAGTTAGCCGATGCACTAATGAGACTTGCCGCTAAAGGCGGCTTTTGCTGAGCCTGACAAGCACCTAAAGTGGTGCTTTTGTCGATGGATTCTAATCCTTTTTTCTCTTGCATAACCGTTTTCTGAAATAGCTTTTGATAGAAGTTCTTACAATAAACATACCAACATAAAACCGACCAAAAATACCTCTATCATGTAAAAGCGCACCAAAATCACGCCTAAACACTTTCTATACGCATTAATTTTGTGCAATAAAATCTCTAAAAGAATGACTTAAGCTGATAGAAGAACAGTCCTATAAATTCATGTAATGCCACTCGGCTTTCAAGTAAGGCATAAGCCTTGGGTAACCAAGCATCCCACCAATCCACATGACTTGTACTGACAAAACCCGTTGCCATAGGCGTTACTTTAATATCTGCAGCTTCAAAGGCGAGTACTGCTCGGCGCATATGGTAGGCATGCGTCACTAGATAAACATGCTCTATGGATTTTCCCTCTAAAATCTTTGCTGTCTTTTGCGCATTTTCCCACGTATTGCGGCTCCCTTCCTCCAACCAGATATCATTTAGCAAAAAAGACTCTTTAAGGACTTGTTCCGCAAGCGCAGCCTCTGAGGCCTTTTCGTAGGGATATACCGTTCCTCCTGACACCAATATGGGTAATTGATACTCTCTAGCCAAATAGGCCCCGTAGCGTAGACGCCACAAAGAAGAGCGGTTTACTTGGTCCTTACCCTGGTACTCTGGTGCAGAATCAATGCGCCCCCCTCCCAACACAACAATGGCGCCAATGGCTGGCCATTGTGCTTGAACCTCTTGCTCTGGTTGCGATTCCTGCTTCTGCAAATCAATCGTGTCAGAAGCTTCCGCCTGACTCTCTTCAGTATCAAGCTCAGTCGCAATAATGCCCGCCTTGTAGAGTTCAAGGTACGGTTGCTCTAACCAAGCATACAAGCTGGTACTCACCACAGGCATGGACAAGGCTAACAAACTTCCCCAAGCGACAAAGACCATGAACCGGGATAGAAAACGGTAACGCTGCCACATAAAAAAGGCCATTAGCATGAGTAACAATTGAAAAGCTGGGGGCAATAAGAATGTTTTGAATAATGTAATTAGCAAACTGGGCTCCAAAATAAAGTAAGAGGTCAGGTAAGTTAAGAAGTTAAGTATCGATAATTCTTAAGGCATGGGCGTATAATAACCGGCTATTCTCATTTTTTATATTTCATAAGGCCTATAACTCCAAATGGAAGAACAATACCATCCCTCCACCGTTGAAACCCAAGCTCAACAATACTGGCAAGAAAACCGCTGCTTCGAAGTCACTGAAGACCCCAATAAAGAAAAGTTTTACTGCCTAGCCATGTTTCCATACCCCAGTGGCAAGCTACACATGGGGCATGTACGCAATTACACCATTACCGATGTCATCGCTCGCTTTCAACGCATGCAAGGGAAAAATGTATTACACCCCATGGGCTGGGACGCCTTTGGTCTACCCGCAGAAAATGCGGCCATTCAAAATAAAACAGCCCCAGCAAAGTGGACTTACAGCAATATCGGCTACATGAAACAACAGCTCAATGCCTTGGGCTTTGGTTTTGACTGGAGTCGTGAGCTAGCGACATGCCAACCAGACTATTACAAGTGGGAGCAGTGGTTTTTTACCCGTCTTTATGAAAAAGGCCTAGTCTATAAAAAAATGGCAACCGTCAACTGGGATCCCGTTGACCAAACCGTATTAGCCAATGAGCAGGTTATTGACGGTAAAGGCTGGCGCTCCGGTGCCGTGGTGGAGCGCAAAGAAATCCCTCAGTGGTTTATCAAAATCACCGATTACGCGGAAGAACTATTAAGCGACCTAGATAAACTTCCCCACTGGCCCGAACAAGTACTGACCATGCAGCGCAACTGGATTGGGAAGTCTCGCGGGGTAGAAATGACCTTTGCTCTCGCAGAAGCCATTGATGGTATCGACTCTTTTGATATTTACACGACACGCCCCGACACCATGATGGGTATCACCTACATGAGTTTAGCGGCCGAGCACCCCATTAGCCTAGCCGTTGCGAAAAAACAGCCAGAGCTGGCGGCGTTTATCGAAAGCTGTAAAAAACAATCCGTCGCCGAAGCGGATATGGCCGCCATGGAGAAAAAAGGGATGGATACCGGCCTTCGCGCCATACATCCTCTTACCGGCGAGGAAGTGCCTGTATGGGTCGCTAACTATGTATTAATGGATTACGGCTCTGGTGCGGTAATGGCCGTTCCTGGACACGACGAGCGCGACTACGCCTTTGCGACCCAATATCAACTCCCAATTAAACAGGTGATTACCGCAGCAGATGGCGGTGATACCTCCATCGCAGACGTCGCATATACAGACAAAGGCATCTTGATTAACTCTGATGAGTTTAATGGACTGAACTTTGAACAAGCCTTTGATGCCATCGCCGCAAAACTCGAAAGCATGGGCAAAGGTAAGGTCACTATAAATTACCGCCTACGGGACTGGGGCGTCTCACGTCAGCGCTACTGGGGCTCTCCCATTCCAATGTTTAACTTACCTGAAGGCGGCGAAATTCCTGTGCCGCTAGAAAAACTGCCGGTACTATTACCGGAAGAAGTCGAAATGGACGGCGTACAGTCACCCATCAAAGCCGACCCAGAGTGGCGCAAAGTAGAATTCAACGGCCAAGCACTGGAACACGAAACGGATACCTTCGACACCTTTATGGAATCTTCTTGGTACTACGCTCGCTATACCTGCCCACAATTTGCCGATGGTATGCTGGATAAAGAAGCAGCCAACTACTGGCTACCCGTTGACCAATATGTTGGCGGTATAGAACACGCTATATTGCACCTCCTCTATGCGCGCTTTTATCACAAACTCATGCGCGACGAAGGCCTCGTTAACTGCGATGAACCCTTTGAACGCTTACTGTGCC